>JBAUWG010000424.1:0-6467 GCA_049583675.1 Desulfobacterales bacterium
CCGTACGGGGAGACAATGGATGCCGCGGTCCTCCCGACGATATAGTTAACCACTCGTTTCAAAAACCCGGGACGGATATTCAAATCCTCCGGCTTTGAAACGGCCTTGACAAATGCTATTCGCTTGATCTCCGGCGGATTCGGCCAGAAGATATCCGGACGCACACCTGAGACATCCGCATGCCTGGCGCAGCCGCTCACACCCACGAAAACAGCCGCCGTACATGCAGCAATGACAATATATCGGCAACCCATAAAAAACGATCGATGTATTCGCATGCTTATTTTTTCAAGCACAGCCGGTGAAGCCCTCCTTGCAATCCGTTGCTTGAAATGGCTACCAGAGGTGCCGGGTGAACAGGATAATCAACTCTTGGCGCCACAGGCTGTTTCCATTCTGCTGATCATCTTGATCTCTTAACCGGTAGGAAACGCTGCCCGTCCAGATCCCATATATCAATTGGGCCGTCGTGGCGAACTCTGAATCGATCTCGTCCCGCTGGTCGCCGGAAATTTTGTTGCGCATGTAGATCAGACTCAAATTGCACCACGGTTTCGGCGTCCAGCCCACTCTGCTTCCAAACGAGTAAAACCTTTCTTTTTCATTCAAATCCGTGAAATCTCTGTCTCCGATATTACCGGTCAAATTGAGAAAGTAATTTCTCGCGGGTCTGAAATTGATACGTTGGGTAACGCTTCTGGTAACGCTTGAATTGCCATTGGTCCGGTCTTGATTATCATACAAAAACTCCGTGTCCGACCATTTTGTGACGACACCGAGACGCACCGTGTTAGACCTGTCGTGCAGGGGATCGTTCGGTGGCTCTCCGGATAGAATGTCTTGATCGATGCGGGCGTGCGAATATGCCAGATGTAAAAAAGACCACAGCGCCAGACTGATCCGGTATTTCTGTCCGAAACGCGAATCATCATATGCTTCATTGATTTGGTAGCTGTAATGTACATTGACTTGCTGACCATCCGCAATGGCACCCAACAGGGTGCGGCTGATACTCACATTCGGACCCACCATTGTAACCTGATAGTCGATATTTTCGGTATAAACGGTGGCACCGGTAATATCGGTCACCAAGATCGACCCAAGATCGACGTTTTCTTTATCCAACAACGTTTCCGTACCCGTTGACAAGGTCAGCCGATCCTCTGTTGGAATGATTTTTTCAGTGCCGCTGCGTTTGGTTATTCCATAATCATATGCAGCGCCAATCTCGACGCTGCCCCTGTCGATGGGACGGCGGTAAAGGAAGCCGAGATTTGATTTATAGAGATCTTCGCTGCCGCCGTCAAACTTGTTGGTCACGACTACTGCGCCTAGATCCGTCGTCAGTCGATCGTGGAGGTGATGGGTTAAACCGGCGCTGAGACGGGTTTCTTCGTTGACAGAGCCGCTGAATTCTCGACGGTTGTAATCAGCACGATACCGGGTCAGCAGATTTTTACTGTGTGACCAGAAAAGATTTTCAGATAAAATCCAGGTGTTCTGGTCGAGGCCGTTATAATCGGCCCGCATATTATAGATCTGGGAATCGAGCCTTACCCTGTTGTCATCTGTAATGAAATAAGCATTGGTGAGTTCCGTGCTCATGGTCCTTGATGAAATATCCGTGGCCTCGAACGTTGTGTTGGTGGTATCGGTATTATAGTAGAGCATGTTCAGTTGGGTGACGCTCTTTTTTGCATTATGCCGGATCTTTACCTGCGCTTCATCGCGGTCCTCTACCTTTTGATAAAATCCGGTCTGGTCGAATCTGCGGTGTATCAGCGTGATGGATGCCGGCAGTGTCGGGTTGTTAAAATTTAACCGGGTACCCAACGTGTCGCTTGTAATATCGGAGTCTGGTGAGTTGGTGAAATCGATTTGTCCGGTTTTCCGATTGGCGAAGAAATTCAGTGAGAGGGGCTTGCGCTTAAGCAGCGTTGCTCCCACGTCATAGGCCAAGAATGAAATGTCCTTTCCGTAAGATTGAGTCGGCGTCGTTGCGACTTGATTTTGGCGAAACCTTTCCTGCTGCAACTCAGGCTCAAGAGCAAGGTGGAAATCCATTAAATTGGGATGATAAATCCACCCGTTCGTCTCGACAGTCATGCTTTCCCGGAATTTCTGGTTCGTGGCTTTTGTTTTAAGGTTTGGGGTTTGTCTTTCTTCATCCACCAGTTTGTAGTATGCGCCCAACCCCAGTTTCGGCCGCTGAATAAAAAAAAACCCGTCATCTTGAGCATAGAGCTGCGATACTGTTTGCTGGAAGGCAATACACGTTAGAACTAAAATGATGACGATTGTCCGGGTATTGGGCATGAGAATCATTGAGTCAATTAACACCCATAGCGCTATCTGTTTCATAAATGCAACTGCTGCATCAATGGCCCGGGTTATCCATCGCCGCCGAACGCTTTATTTTCCTGGGACGGATTCGCCGACCCAATGCCCGAAGCCATAAATATTCAGCATGTTTTTGCCAAACATATTGGTCACGTAAACAAGGTATTCCAGTTTGAAATCCGGATCCGCAAATTTCTGGAAACACGCTGTATTGTTGTCATCGACGGCAATCCCGGCCGGGAGGTAGAGATTGCCCGGACTGCTGCCCGGACCGCCGAAAAAGAGCAGTATCCGGCCTTGGTCGTCAAATATCTGTACGTTTTCAAATGCCGCATCCACCACATAAAGACGGCCGTTTTTATCGACAGCCGCCCCTTTGGGTCGCGCAAAACCGCCGATTTGATCGCCATGGAACCCGATGGTGCCGAGGAACTTTCCGTCAGGTGAAAACTTCTTGATTATAAAATGAAACGCATCGGTAACGAAAACGTTGCCTGAAGGACCGACGGTCACATTGGACGGTTTGAAAAATTCGCCCTTCCCGCCGATGGTTCTGATCACCTGTCCGGTTTCCCTGTCCAGAATAAACAACTGTTCTTTATCCATGTCGACCACGTATATCCGCTTCCCGTAAACGGCAACGTCAACCGGATTTTCAAACATCTCCCGGCTGCCGTAAGTTCTCAGGAAATGATCGTTTTTATCAAATGCCACCACCTGCTTTCTCTGCATATCCGCAACATACTTGATATCCGCTTCTGAAACCCAGATGCCGGCAGGATCGCCAAGGCTTCCGATCCCGTGATCATTTAGAAACGACATTGTCTTGCCGGTCAGGTCTATGATAACAATTTTATTATACATCCTGTCTATGACGTATATTTTCCCCTTGGAGGCGGCGACATCATAGGGTTTCCCCAATAATTGATCACGGCGTTTGCCGAAAATAAATTCATGGAACGCGCTCTGTTGATTCCCCAGATCGCTCTCTCCGGATATTGACTGCAAAAACTGCAGCCGGGGCTGCTGCGGCAGCGCCGGATAAAATAGGCTTGCCGGCGGTGTGGCCGGCTTTTCGGGTATCAAAGCACACCCCATGCAGATGATCAGCATGGAGAGAATAAAGGCCATTTTTTTCATTTTATTGTGCCAACTCCAATCATTACCGCTTGGATGAACGAATTCGGCCTGCCCTATTTATTGTGACACGTCAAACAAAGTGCCGATCCGGCACTGTCCTTCACCAACAGTTTCGTTCCCGGTACGGCCTTGGTATTGTGAACATCATGGCAGGAGGAACATTCCATCCTGTTTGAAAACAGCATATCCGCATTAATGGTTTTGGTGCTGCCGGTCACGCCTGAAGGCGTGGTTGACGGATCATAGAGGTCCCCATATTTCGTGGCCAGTGCGGTGTCGTATATAAAAGAAATCGGGTGATTGTTATTGGGGATGATGCCCATGAAATCTTTGTCGAAACGATAAGCGATACCACCGGTATCGGGGCCGTAGGCGTCAGGCGCAATGATTCCGTCATGGCACGAAAGACATTTTTTAGACAGCCCGTCCGGCTGGCTGTTCACCACCGCACCCTCGGTCGGGTGGAAGGTTCTGCCATACATGATGTAAGTTTGTGTGGACAAGTTGAGATCCCACAGCGGGGCAGGCAATGTCCTTATCTTTTGCGGCACATGACAGGGAAGACAAATCTCTCCGCTTCGGTTCCATGGATACTTTCGAAAATCATGGGGGGATCCGATGATGCTCCCCGACCAGGCAGTTTGCGAAAATAGAAAAAACAGTATCGCCGTCGCCGCCGGCATTGTTTTCTTCATATTCAAGCTGATGAACATATTCAGTCTCTTACAACAAATTTTATGGGTTGCTGAGCCGTCATGTCGGCCTATGGCCAAACGCCCTTGAGCATGGCCCGTTTTTGCACTGAATGAAAGTACAAATAGCGCCAGACCGCCGCATTCCCATGACAGTCTATACAGACGGTTTTATCGCTCGATGTCCTGAGAAAACTGGTATCGGCATTTCCCTCGACGTTCCTGCCGAGACCGGGTTTTCTGACGCGGTGATCCCACTGGTAAAAGGAATGACAGGAAGAGCACGACAGGTCGCCGACCTGGACCTCCTTAAAATGATCGTCAAATATCTTGATATAGCCTGTGGGTTGATTGGTGAAGGTGAAGATATTATCAATCAATTTTCCTTTTGGATGGGTCGCTACGGCAGGTATTTTATGGTTCGCCACCCCGCCTTTCGAATGACAGCCCGTGCACAAAGCGTTCATCGGATGCTGGTCTTTTTCTACCGGTCCGTAGGTCCGCGCCCATAACAAACGGTCTTCCGGACTGTTATGAACGGCATGGCACACGCCGCATTGGCCCGAATCGAAGACGCTTTGGCCGAGCTGGTTCTTGGCCCATGGTGCGGTAATGAAAAGATCATGATCGGTTCCGACCAGCAAAGCCGTATCTTCATGGCAAACGACGCAGAGGTCCGGGGTGGGAGAGGCTACCCTCCGTAAAAAGCTGTTTCTGGCATTTCCCTCTATGTTTAGGGCGGTTGCATGCGCTCTCGGCCTGGGACCGTAGGATGGGCCGATATAATTGGCGTTGGCCGACCAGACATGCGGATCATGACAGGTCCGGCACATGATGCGATCCCCGCCTTTTGTATCGCCCTCGGCGTTATAAAGGGGAAGCATTTTGACGACCCGGTCTGGCGGCGGAATATTCCTTCCCTTTAATACCACATCGATTGGATGGTCGTTCTTTCCAACCTGCTTTTCTTTTGCCACACCGTTTGGCCCATGACAACCCGTACAGTAATTCGGCGGTTCGTCATTACCCTGGAATACCGATCTCGCCCACAATCTCTTGTCTGCTGCATGATGCGGTATATGACACGCACCGCATGGTCCGGCAACCAAGGGGGGCTCGCCCCGGATATTCTTTGCTTCCGGAGCGGTCAGGACAAGGTTGTGATCAAATGATAAAATTTGTCGTTTATCCCAGTGACATTCCAGACAAAGCGATGATGAACGGCTGCCGGAGATCCTCAGAAAGCTGTTCGAGGCATTCCCGGGGATGTTTTTTCCGCCTCTGTTGTCCGGACCGCTCGGATCCCATTGATGAACATCGTGACAGGTAGAGCACTGGATTGATCCTGTCTTCCGACGCAGGCCGGCCCGGGAAAAAACGGGCAGGTTGATCCTAACGGATGCCGGAACGGGTTTTCCCTGAACTTTCGGCATGGCGTTCACATCGATCGGATGAGAATATTGGCCGACACCCTTGATCTTGCTGTCAGGGGCATTGCTGTGACAGGAGAAACAGGTTTGGGATGCGGGATTGCCCAGCGGCATTTTTCTGGCCCAAAGCTTGTACCCGCCGGATTTGTGCGGGACATGGCAGGCGCCGCAGGGTCCTGATTCGGACACCGGTTGTTTGAGCAGATTGATCTCATCGGGCATGGTCACCCGCACATCGTGCGCCGTACCGGCGATGGACCGTTCCCTATGGCAAACCATGCACAGCGCCGACTGCCTGTTGTCCATGACCGTTATATGGCGCCCTTTGGCGCCGTGGACAACATGGCATGTCTCGCAAATCACCATGTTTTTTTTCCGGGCTTTGACGCTGCCCCTGGAAAACAGCGTTTCCGGAATCTTTAACTTGTCCGTGTGCACCGGATGACCGTGGGTTCGTTTGAAGTCGGTCTCATTCACATGGCATGCCTCACACAGACTGGAATTGATATTCGGCAGCTTCAGAAAAGAAAGGGGGCCGGGTATGGTTTCTTCCGGAGACGCCCCGGGTGCGGCCGTCCGCCCGCTGTGGGGTGAATGGCATGTCCCGCAGTATATTTGGTCTTTGTTGCTCAGTGTGAGCGCAGTGGGAATATTGATCTCCTTCGACGGCTTCTTAAAGACCGGGTGGTTGTTGTAATCCCACACGGTATAACGCGCATCCGCCACATAACCGTCATGGCAGCTGTAACACATTTTTTCGGAGCTGACGATCCCCTGGGTATTTTTCATCAGCACATTTCCGGGTTGCCACTTGATCAGCGTCTCCTTGTTGGTTCTGAACACATCCAACCACATGACGTGGCAC
>JBAUWG010000425.1:0-2707 GCA_049583675.1 Desulfobacterales bacterium
CGGCATTGGTATATCCGATGATGGAAATCACCGGAAGATTTTTTTTGTTTCGCTTTGATTTTTGTTGAGATCGTTGTTTTCGTACGAGCAACAGGTCATTTTCCAGCCGTTTTATTCGATCGCGGACACGCCTGCGATTTATTTCCAGTTTGGTTTCACCGGGTCCGCGTCCGCCAATACCGCCGGTGAGACGGGACATGGCTGTATTTTTGGCAATAAGGCGAGGAAGCAGGTACTTAAGCTGTGCGAGTTCGACCTGGAGTTTACCTTCTCTTGTTTGGGCCCGTTGCGCAAAAATATCGAGTATCAATTGTGTTCGATCAATCACCTTCAGATCTATCTGATCGGTTATCGAGCGCATTTGTGAAGGATTCAAGTCCTGATCACAGATAATTAATGTTGCTCCTTTTTGAAGTGCTGAAATAATCAGATCTTGAAGTTTTCCAGGCCCCATAAGAAATTTCGAATTTACCTTGCGGCGAAATTGAATTATCTCTCCTATAACCTGGATTCTACTGGATATCGCCAGATCTTTCAGCTCTTCCATCGAAGAAAGGGCGGTTTGCCTGTTTTCGGTTGTCACACTGACGAGCAGCGCTCTTTCCGTTTCGATATTTGCTTCATGAAGAGACGTTTCATGGGCAAGTTCCGTTTCCAATGACTGAATGAGATCAAGACACCCAATATTCAGTTCGCCGGGATTTAAAGGGTTTATCATCTGGAACGGTTTTCCATAAGCGCTTTTAGGCAGAATATATCCCACGTAGGCTTTTTGAAAAAGGCCTGTTTCCGTCATTGTTATTGCCGCCATGATATCAAGCCTCAGCAGAGCAAGATCGGTGAGATCGTCTGTTGTGAGAGGTTCATCGCTAAGATGAGTGTGAACGCACCTGAGCCCTCTCAAACGGCCTGGGGCAACGCGGTAATCACTGGTGTCAGGAATGACGATTCTTTGATAATCACCCACAATAACATAGGCGATTTTTCCTTGGCGGTTTATGAGCAGACCTATCTGTCGGCGTATTTCATGAGAAAGCTTGCAGATATCGCGAGCGAGTTCAAATGAAATAAGGAATTGGGGCGGAAGCCGTCGGCGATAGAGATTTTCAAGCCTGCGGAAATGACTGGCTTTGAGCCCTCCGATATTCCCGAAAAGTTTTTTCATGTGGAATTATATCCAGCATCAACCTTTATTATTCTTTTGGCATAAAATTTTCAAATCGAGTGTACGTGTCCAAGAATGTCAATAGGGCCGTGCCGGTGGGGCCGTTTCGCTGCTTGGCAAGTATGATTTCTGCTTTGCCTTTATTGGGGTTGTTTTCGTCCTTGTTGTATAATTCATCTCTGTAAATAAAAGCGACCACGTCAGCGTCCTGCTCAAGCGCTCCGGATTCTCTCAAATCGGCCAGCTGTGGTCGTTTATCGCTTCGTTCTTCCAGCTTTCTGTTTAATTGGGAAAGGGCCAAAACAGGGATATTGAGTTCCTTGGCGAGAGCTTTTAACGATCGTGAAATCTCAGAAATTTCCAAGTCTCTGCGCTCGGCGGAAACCCGGCCTTTCATGAGCTGGAGATAATCGATGATAATC
Source organism: Desulfobacterales bacterium (assembly GCA_049583675.1). Lineage (GTDB taxonomy): Bacteria > Desulfobacterota > Desulfobacteria > Desulfobacterales > UBA11574 > UBA11574. The sequence continues at coordinate 1,588 of JBAUWG010000425.1, forward strand.
AGGCCGATATCGTTTTCCATTTTTAAACGACGCGATTTCGCCCGGATTTCGAGAACGGTGATGTTTGGAGAGTCGTCGATGAAAATTGGCGCCTGAGACAAAAATCCGGCAGCATCTGTAATCCTTATCCAGTCATCCTGGGTGATGAATCCCCTTCTCAGACGGGATGAATCGATTCTCGCTTCACTGCTAAGCATGCGAAACGACAGTTGTTCCTTGGACATTTCAAGGGAGAATACGGCCACAGGGATATTGGTGTCGACGGCAGAATTTTTTGCAATATTCAGCGCAAAGGCTGTTTTCCCCATTCCGGGGCGACCGGCGAGAATAATCAGGTCGGATTTTTGCAATCCAGCCGTTAATTCATCAAGTTTCGTATATCCTGTGGCGACGCCGGTAACCAGGGCTTTGTTTCCCTGACGTTCTTCGAGGGCATCGATGTTGACTTCAATGATTTTTCCGATGGGATAAAATGCCGGTTTAATTTTGTTTTCCGATATTTCAAAAATGGAACTTTCAGCAAAATCGATGACATTTTCGACCTCTCCCCGATCTTCGAAACATCGTTTGGCAATGGCATTTGATTTTTCAATAAGCTGCCTCAAGCAGGCTTTGTCATGAATGATTTTGGCATAATGCTGAGCATTTACTGCAAGCGGAACGGTATCGACAAGATTTGCGAGATATGTTGCTCCCCCGATTTCTTCAAGCCATCCTTGTTCTCTCAATATATTGGTCAACGTTACCAGATCAACGGGCTCATTTCGGGAAAAGAGTTCGGTTACGGCAGTGAAAATCTTTTGGTGGGAAGATCTGTAAAAGTCCTTGGGTGACAGAATCTCCAAAATTTCGGGCAAGGTATCGTTATCTACCAGTATTGCGCTTAAAATAGACTCCTCCGCCTCACGGCTCTGGGGCGGAACATGATATAAAAAGGGATCTTTTCCGATTTTCAGTGGGTTTTCGGCCATAAAAACTCACCTCAAATAAAATCGTGTAACGATTTTATGAAACGCGACGATACCGCTTGGTTTGACGAAAGATTAAAATTCCTATCCGATATTTGAATTTATCCCACCAAAGGGCAGCTAAAACCTCATGAAAAACGAAATTCTTTTAG
>JBAUWG010000426.1:0-6866 GCA_049583675.1 Desulfobacterales bacterium
CTTTAAAAGGGGAAAAAATTATAGAACGTCTTGAACCGGAAATTAATATCAATATGCCGGCTTTGATTCCCGAGTCCTACATGCCGGATATCGACCAGCGTCTCACGGCATATCGTCGACTGGCAAAAATGACGGAACTCAAAGAGATTGCCGATTTCAAGGCCGAGTTGATGGACCGGTTCGGGGCATTGACGACCGAAACCGCAAATCTTCTTTTAAAAATCATGCTCAGGGTATTGGCCATCAAGGCCGGCATTAAACGAATCGACCTTAAAGACAGTCAGTTGTCGTTTACTTTTTCGGCCCCGCACTTGACAAATCCTTCCGGAATCATGGACATGATTCTTTCCGAGCCGGATCGATTTGAAATGATGCCGGATCATTCAATGAAAGCCCGATTGAAAAAAGGGGATGCGACCCATCTCATCGCCCAAACCAAAAACATCTTGAAAGAAATTATGCAACATGTTACCAGCTAAAAATTTAAGTAATGATTGAGATGAATTTTGCACGACGTGTTAAAGAAAATGCATCCGGTTTTTGATGATGAGATATTTTATTAACCTCATTGCCTTAATTTGCTTATTGGGGGTTGGGTGGGCTTTAACGAGTTGCGCGGATCGAGAACAAAACAAGCAAGATGGATATCTTATTAAGGTCGGCGACAGAATAATGACCGTCGCGGATTTCACCAAGGCCTTTGAAATCGCAAAATCGGCCTACTCGTACGAAATATTACAGAAGCCCGAAGCGGTCAGAGAGGCGATGTTGCGGCTTGTTAGACAAATGACGGAAGAGATGATTCTTTTGGAAAGAGCCAAAGAAACCGGCGTTACGGTGACGTCATCTGAGGTTGAAAAAACCTTGGCGGATATCAAAGGGGATTATCCGGACAATGAATTTCAAAATTCGCTGATTGAGAACGCGGTTCCGTATCTCTCTTGGAAGCAGGCATTGAAGCGGCGGTTGCTCATGGACAAGGTGATTGTAAAAGACCTTGAAGATCAGATCCATGTTACGCCCGATGACATATCGGAATATGAAAAAGCGCATCCAGTCGAGTCCCCTGCAGCATCTGATCTTAAAGCGACGGAAGCGACGGCATCCAAAACACCTGACGTGAAAACAATGAAAAAAGCCAGGCATGACGCCATCGTAAAATTATTGCGCCGGGAGAAGTTGGAAAAAGTATATCCATCTTGGGTGGAAGCACTTAAAAAAAAGTACACCGTTGAAATAAATGTAAAAGAGTTGCGGAAAATAACGGATTTGCAACAAATTCGTAAGCGGTTGGCTTTCTGAGAAAACGCAAAATTGGGTCTATGGGAATGAAAAGCAAACAATTTCAAACAGTACGAGCAAAATCAATCTTTTTTATTATTTGTGCGCTCTTATGGTGTACGTTCGGCGATCCGTTTCCGGCAAACGCAAAGGACGCGGAAACCGTCGATCGCATTGTGGCCGTGGTGAATGATGATGTCATTACACTCATCGAACTGAACAAAGTGGTAAAACCTTACCTCGAAAAGATTCGAACATTAGGATATTCGCCTGATAAAGAAAAAGAACTGATTTTTAAAGTGAGAAAGAGCATGCTTGATCGTCTTATTGATGAAAAAATTGAAGATCAAGAGATAAAGCGCGCAAAAATTGAAATTTCAGAAGATCAAATCGACCAGGCCGTTGAGCGGATCAAAGAGACAAACTATTATACGGATGAAGATCTAAGAGCGGGATTGGCCAAAGAAGGCCTGACCATGAAGGAATACCGAAAACAGATCAAAGAGCAGATACTCAGGGCAAGACTCGTTAATATCAATGTCAAATCAAAAATCGTGATTACCAAAGAAGACATCAAAGCGTATTATGAAAAGCATCTTGATAAGTATGGGGGAAAGAAGAAATATCATCTCCGCAACATCATCATGACCGTTCCCGGGCCTTCGGATTCGGACAAACGGCTTGAGATTAAAGCGAAAATGGATGAGATATTGAAAAAACTGAAAGCCGGGCAATCATTTGAAACCCTGGCAAAAGAATATTCCGAGTCTCCGGCAGCTTCCGACGGCGGGGATCTTGGCCTGTTTGAATTTGATGCGCTGTCGCCGATGCTTCAAAAGGCCGTCAAACAAATAAAGCCCGGCGGGTTTACGCCGGTACTCGATACGGACCAGGGGTTTCAAATTTTTTTCCTTCAAAAGATCGTCAAGACCGTCGGAAAGCCTTTGGAAGCGGTTTCACCGGAGATTGAACAAATCCTTTATGACAACACCACGGATCAAAAATATCACGATTGGATCCAAAGCCTTCGAGAACAGGCGGTTATAAAAATCATCGAGTAGTTCTGTTCAAATCGTCAAGTGGTCAAATCGTGGAATCGCCAACCCAGCGACTTTGCCGGTGCAAGCCCATCAATTATTTGATGATTTAACCATCTAACTGTTTTGGGTATATGAAAAGATGTCGAGTTATTCTTCGCCGGCGATTATGCTGCGTAAGAAGGATTTTGGAGATTATGATTTAATTATTACGCTTTTTACCCTCAAAGAGGGCAAAATAACCGTCATTGCAAAATCCGCCAAAAAAAGCACAAAACGATTCGGCGGAATATTGGAACTCTTTTCGGCATTGGATGTGGTATACAGCATTGGCCAAAAAAAAGGGCTTCCTATTTTACAGGAGGCTGCCTTAAAACAACCTTTTCCAAGCATTCGATCCAGTATGTTAAAGACGGCTTATGCCAGCTATTGGACCGAACTCATCAACGAATGGATGGAAAACGGCCAAATCGATGCGATACTTTATCAATTGTTTTATCATGTTCTTAAAAAACTCGATGCCGGAGCGGCACCTGAGGGCGCACTTTCTATTTTGTTCCAGATGAGATTTATGAAGATGTTCGGTCTTGCGCCGAATTTGCAAAGATGCGGCATCTGCCGGACGGATATAGAGAAAATCAAAGAAACCAAGGTGATATTCAACCTGGCAAAAGGGGCAATTATCTGCAGCCAATGTGCTGCGGAAAGCGGACGCAAATTTACTTTGACAAAAGGAACCGTCAAACAGCTATTGTGGATCGAGAAGGAACATTTGGAACAGGCGGCAAGGATTTGGCTGGATTCAGAGACGATAAAAGTCGGAGAGGAACTGCTGGAGGCGTTTGTTCCGTTTCATCTGGGAAAAGATCTTCGGAGTTTAAAATTTTTGCGGCAAATCCGAAAATGACCTATGAAAATCAAACCCGCTCCCCACAAAAAGCAATGTTCGAGGCGCGCCGTTAAAGATATCCTCGAATCTTATCCAATCAGTGCTTCGGCGCCGTGCAGGATCGATATGGGCGGTACACTGGATATCAGCACGTTTTATTACCCGCTCAGGCATCTTTCTCCTTTAACCGTTAACATCGCTGTCAATTTGAGAACCGTCGTCAAGCTTTTTCCGTATGATAGGGGCATCATAAAAATCTCTTCAAAAGGGTTTGACGGCGCCGAATATCCCTTTGAAAAAGCGCCTTTTAATCACCCTTTAGGGCTGATGTTCGCCATTGCGGCATATTACGGGGTTGAAGGGGTCCATATCGATATTGCGTCATCTTCGCCGCCGTGCAGTGCATTAGGGGGGTCTTCGGCGGCGGCGGTGGCACTTATTGCGGCATTTTCCAGGATGCTGGAGAAAATGGGTCATTCCGCGATTTCCAAACGACAAATCGCCCTGACTGGACATAGCCTTGAAGCCAGTGTGGCGGGTGTTCCGTGCGGGCTTCAGGATCAGTTGGCCGCAGCTTTTGGCGGCGTGAATGCATGGTACTGGCCCGGAGACTGCCCTGGGCCTATGTTTCGGAAAAAAAGCCTGATCAAAAAAAATGAGTTGAGCAGATTTGAACGCCATCTCTTATTAGCTTACTGCGGTGTTCCCCATGAATCAAAGAATGTCAACGGAAAATGGGTTCATCAGTTTCTTTCTGGAAAGTACCATGGACACTGGGCTGAAATTGTAGTATATACGCAAAAATTTGCCGCAGCGCTCATAGAAGGGAACATCGAGGATGCCTGCCTTGCGATGAATGAAGAGGTGGCCGTCAGGAAGGAAATGACACCGGAGGTGCTCGATGAGATCGGCGAAGCGCTTGTCGCGTCCGCCGTGGAGAATCATTGCGGTGCCCGGTTTACCGGTGCGGGCGCCGGCGGATGTATCTGGGCGATGGGTGATGTCGAAGACATTGACAGACTTAAAGGACCATGGGAATCTATACTGTCGAAAAGAAAAGGCGCCTGCCTGCTTGATACAAAAATCGATTCAAAGGGCCTATTGTATGAGTGAAGGGGATTCTGCGGCTCTGCCTACCCCATGAAATTCATGTCAATGAGGAGCGAAGCGAATTTCATCGGGGTGGTGACTAATTTTTTGTAAAGATCCTTAAATACAACCCCCAAATATGGATGAGGAAGAAAAAATGAATTTTCAGGATGTAATCATGTCGTTGGAGAGATTCTGGGCGCAAAAGGGATGCGTGGTGGTCCAGCCCTATGATATGGAAGTGGGCGCCGGAACATTTCATCCGACCACACTTCTAAAAGCACTGGGTCCCGAACCCTGGAAAGTCGCTTACGTTCAGCCGTCGCGGCGGCCGACCGACGGTCGATATGGAGAAAACCCGAACCGGCTGCAGCATTACTACCAATACCAGGTGATATTGAAGCCGTCTCCTTATGATGTTCAGCAGCAGTATCTTGAGAGCCTGAAAGTGTTGGGTATCGATCCTTTGGAGCACGACATCAGATTTGTGGAAGACGATTGGGAATCTCCCACGTTGGGCGCCGCCGGTCTTGGATGGGAGGTATGGCTGGACGGTATGGAAATCACCCAGTTCACCTATTTCCAATTGTGCGGCAGCGTCGAGTTGTTCCCCATATCCGTAGAATTGACTTACGGGCTGGAGCGTATTGCCATGTATCTGCAAAAAGTGGACAGCGTGTACGATCTGAAATGGACGGATAAGGTGACGTACGGCCATGTGCACCATCAGCAGGAAGTCGAGCAGTCGACGTACAATTTTGAAAAGGCGAACGTCACGATGCTTTTAGAGTTTTTCAATCAGTATGAGGCCGAATCCGCGCGGATGATTAAAGAAAAATTGGTGCTGCCGGCCTATGAATACTGCTTGAAATGTTCGCATACATTTAACCTTTTGGACGCGCGTGGCGCCATCAGCGTTGCCGAAAGAACCGGTTATATCGGTCGGATCAGAAATCTTGCCAGAGCCTGCGCCGAAGGATACCTGAAGCAAAGAGAGGCCATGGGGTATCCTTTATTGCAGATTGGAAAATGAAAATTATAGATTGAAGATTGCATATTATGACAAAAAGCCAATCACAAAAACGCGAAAGAACGAAAGCACGAAAAAATAAATATTCTTTTTCGTGTTTTTAACATTGTGTGCTTTCGTGATAAAATTTCTTTTTTTTATTTTCACGATAATTCGGACTGTGCTGAATACAATCCATATGGATGCATTGAGAAGACAGAGGTGATTATGAAAAGTTTACTGCTTGAGATAGGAACAGAAGAGATCCCCGCGGGTTATATTGAACCGGCGCTTCAATCCCTGTCGTCGACGCTCTTACAAAAAATGACCGATATCCGTGTTGAGTATGGTCGCACCAGAGTTTTTGGCACGCCGAGGCGGCTTGCGGTGGAAGTTCAGGATGTGGCGGACAAACAAAAATCCTTAACCTCCGAAGTATTGGGGCCTCCGGAAAAAGTCGGTTTCGATATCAACGGCAAACCGACCACGGCGGCTATAAAATTTGCCGAGAAGGTCGGGGTCTCCGTAAACGCGTTAAAAGTAAAAGAGACGGAAAAAGGCCATTATGTATGTGCACGGGTTTCCGAGCGGGGACTGGCAACGCGGACCCTTCTTAAGACCATACTGCCGGAAGTGATTCTTTCGACACCGTTTCCAAAAACCATGAAATGGGCGGAATTAAATATCTTCTTTGCCAGACCCATCCATTATATCGTGGCCCTTTTGGGAAATCAGATCATTTCCTTTGAACTGGGAAATACAAAGAGCGGGAGGTATTCTTTCGGACACTATTTTATGCAGCCCGGGAAAGTGAGGATCACTTCGCCGGAAGATTACGTCCAAACCCTGAAAGACGCCCATGTGGTCATCGATTTTGAAGAGCGAAGAAAACGGGTTGAAAATGAGATCAACAAAGCGGCAAAAGACGTCGGCGGCAGGATACTGCCGGATGAAGAACTCATCGATATCAATAAGAACTTAGTGGAATATCCCATTGCTACGGCGGGGAAGTTTGACAATGCGTTTCTGGAAATCCCTGCCGAGATCCTGATCACCGCCATGCGTCATCATCAAAAATATTTTGCGGTGGTCGATGACAGCGGCAATCTCATGTCCAGTTTTATTGCTGTGAACAATACCCGCACAAAGGATATGAATCTTGTTGCCACCGGGCATGAACGGGTGCTGAGAGCCCGTCTTTCGGATGCGCAATTCTTTTTCAAAAGCGATGTCCAGGAACCCATGGATGACTGGGTCGAAAGGCTCAAAGGCGTGCTTTTCCAGGCCAAGCTGGGAAGCATGTACGAGAAAGTTCAACGGGTTCAAAAAATTGCCGCGTATCTGGCGGATGTCTCCGGGCAGAAACCTGCCGTCAAAAATCAGGTGATGCGGGCGGCCTGGCTGTGCAAGGCGGACCTGGTCAGCCAGGTCGTTAACGAGTTCCCGAATTTGCAGGGCGTTATGGGAAGAATCTATGCGCTGCTCAAAAAAGAACCCCAAGCCGTAGCAGACGCCATCGAGGAGCATTACCGGCCGACCTATTCCGGCGGCCCCCTTCCTG
>JBAUWG010000427.1:0-5725 GCA_049583675.1 Desulfobacterales bacterium
TGCACGCATATTGAACCCCACGATCCGAGTGAAAAACAACCCCTTTGCCCGGACGACGTGTTCTGATCGCCCGTTTCAGCGCTGTGACCACCATCTCATGGCTCAACGAACTGCTCAGCGCCCAGCCAACCACCAAACGAGAGAACAGATCGATGATCACCGTCAAATACAACCAACCCGTGCGGGTAGCCAAGTAGGTAATATCCGATACCCACGCTCTGTCGGGAGCATTTGTGGTAAAATTTCGCTCCAGCAGATTCGGCGCTACCGGGAAATGGTGTTTGCTATCGGTGGTCACCCGGTATCTTCGGCGAACCTTGGAACGAAGCCCGACAGCACGCATTCTCCTGGCCACACGGCTCTTACTCACCCTGAGACCTCGATCTTGAAGCTCTCGGGTGATTTTGGGGCTTCCGTAACGGCCTTTGCTGCCGTCGTAGATCTCCCGGATCTGTGCATCCAACCTCTCATTATCGATATCCCGCCGGCTCGGCTTTCGCTTCAACCATTGGTAATATCCACTGCGAGACACCTCAAGGACTCGGCACATCTCCAAAACACTGAAAACAGTGCGGTGCTCGCTTCTGAACCCGAATACCGATGGGGGTCCGTCGAGAAGATGGTCACTGCTTTTTTTAAGATATCACGCTCCCGACGGAGGCGTTCACATTCCCTTTTTAACCGCCTCAGTTCCTCATCCTCGGGTTTTAAATGGCCCTTGCGGGGAACGGGCATGCTTCCCGTCATTCTTAAGCTGTCGTTTCCAGCGGGATGAAACCCCTTGGCCGATTCCAAGCCGCCTCTCCACGTCCTTTGCGGTTATCCCTGGTTCCGAGACCATCCGTACCGCTTCTAACTTGAATTCTTTATCGTACCTTCTTGGCATAGACACACCTCCTGTTTCTTTTTACAATTTTGCTCTTAGGTGTGTCCACTATTTTGAGAACCTCCAGACATTTCCGCTTTGTCCGCGGAAAAACTTGATAAAGAAGAAATCCTGCGTACCAGCAATGTCTTTCCTTTAAAGACGCGGAGCAGCTTTTAAAAAAGGATTATAAGCTCGCCGATGCACAGATTAAGCATTATACCCTCTTACTTGAATTACGATCGGCTTCGTATCCGAGGTGGCTAAAAATTGAAATTCTAAGAGAGATAAAAGACTGGGATTTCCAAGAAAAGATCGCTTTTTCAAAATTCAGCACCAAACAAGTTGTCCTGAAAGTCCACACCATGGAACAGACCATGAAGAATAAAATCTCAGCATTTCTGGAACGTGGAGAAATAAGGGACAGCTTTGACATCGAGTTTCTGTTGCGGCGGGGCGTCGAACTGCCGGTTTTTGACAAGAAACAAATAGAGCAATTTCAGAAAAAGCTTGCAGGTTTAAAAGAGAGAGATTTTAAAGTTAAGCTAGGCGCCATTTTGGAAAACGATATTCGCGAATATTACTTCACCCATCGATTCGGTTATCTTGAAGAAAAACTTGCCGCCAATCGTTTAAAAATTTGAAAATAATCTTTAAGCATTTGGGGCTTTGGGATATAAAACGAAAACCGTCGCCACGTGCAAACGCTCCGCCAATTGATGTGATTCTTGCAAAACAAACCGGGTGCTTTGCACCCGGTTGGAAGCCTATTTTTAGCAGCCGAGGACATGGGCCTCCAGGCTTGCCGGGGCGACTTGTCGGATCGAAGCTCGGAGAGCGAAGTCCGAAGCCTGGCGAAGACCGGTTTCCAGTATCCAAATTTTGGGGGCATTTCAATATCTTGGGTAAAAATGTCTTCTTGACATAATGCCTATTATCGGTCATATTAATTTTTAGAATGGATTTTGCGTATGTTGGTTGATGTGTATATCTGATCGTACTATATATTGGGATTCAGATCCACGCGGCACGCAACCTTAATTTTTTCTATTTTTCACGCTTTAAAGCAAGTTCTTATCATTCATTTCATTTTCTATTTTTGCCGTGGACGCCTCATCTTCTTTGTTGTCAAAGGTACGCGGTAAAGTACTACATTCACCCTTTCCCCCGCGGATCTGCAACATTCTCGGCTTTTTCAACGCTGGGGTCAACTTGCTCTCCAGAGGTATCATTTCATGACCGACAAGGGATCTGCAGACCACGGTGCAATTGGAAAAAAACCATCTGATCAAGAACCGACGCTTTTATCCAAAATGAAAGAACACTGGAGATGGCTGGTCATGGCAGGCTTATGCCTGGCATTGTTCATTTTTGGTTATTGGTGGTTTTTCATGCGCGGGAGGGTTTCTACGGATGATGCTTATGTAAAGGCGGAAAGCGCCAGCATCAGTAGCCGTGTTCCAGGTTCTGTGGCCGAAGTTCGTGTGGAAAACGATATGGCCGTGGAAAAGGGAGACGTGCTGGTGGTGTTGGATCAAAGGGATTATCATGTGGCGTTGGAAGCTGCCGAAGCAATGGAAAGCCGTATAGGAGCGGACATCAAGGCGGCAGAAACGAACCTGTCTGTTTTGAGCCGGGATACGGAGGCCCAGTTCGAACAAGCCAAGGCCAAACTTGAACAGATCAAGAACCAGCGGCAAGCCAAGTCTCAAGACTTGAATGAATCGATAAAAAATCGGGTGGCTGCCTTGGCCCAGGCAGATTATGCAAAAAAGAATTTTGAAAGATTTGAGAAGCTCTACCGAAAGGGCTCGGTATCTCAACAGGAACGGGACAACAAGTTCACCCTGCACAAAGAGGCGCAGTCGGCCCTCGAAGCCCTGGGCGCCCGGATTCGTGCTGATAAGGCATCCCTTGATGCTGCACAAAGACAGGTGGATCAGGCGGAGCAAAACCTCAGGATTGCACAGAGCAACCTGGCCAAGGTCGATGCACAGCGTTTCCGGATTGACTCGCTCAAGGCCCAACAACGGCAGGCCTCAGCTCAAATGGACCAGGCAAAGCTAAATCTGTCTTACTGCACCATCAGGGCTCCAATCCAAGGATTGATCGCACAAAAGAACATTCAGGTGGGAAACCGTGTGGGGGTCGGACAACCCTTTATGGCAGTGGTTCCCCTCCAGGCCGTATATGCAGAGGCCAACTTCAAAGAAACGGACCTGGGAGACGTAAAGCCCGGCCAGCGCGCCACCATCACCGCCGACATATACCCGGGTCACGTCTTTCATGGGTGGGTTTCGGGTATCCGGCCAGGCACCGGAGCGGCATTTGCATTGCTGCCCCCGCAAAACGCCAGCGGGAATTGGATAAAAGTGGTACAGCGGTTACCCGTTCGGATAGAATTCGATCGTCCCTTGCCGGCCGAGTACCCTTTAAGGATCGGCCTTTCCCTGAGTGCCACCATTTACATCAATGACCGGGTCGGCGCCACAGCCGAGTCTCCCTGAGCCGTCAGATCGGTTTCAGATCACTGGTCGATATATCGTTAATTTAAATATGTTTAATAACCCATGAACAGTTCAAACACCCCCCCTCAAGTCAACAAGTGGCTCATTGCCATTACAGTCATATTTCCCTCCTTCATGGAAATCATGGACACCACGGTGGTCAATGTGTCACTCCCTCACATCCGGGGAAGTCTCAGTGCAGGCGTGGATGAGGTGACGTGGGTGCTCACCTCATATCTCGTCTCCAATGCGATTGTGATCCCACTGAGCGGTTGGCTCTCACGGTCGCTCGGGAGGAAACGCTATCTCATTTTCTCGGTGCTCATATTCACGGTGAGTTCCCTTGCTTCGGGTGCAGCGCCTTCGCTGGCCATCCTGGTCATTGCCAGAATTTTTCAAGGAATCGGCGGCGGAGCCCTCCAGCCCATTTCCCAGGCGATCCTTCTGGAGTCATTTCCCAAGGATGAACGCGGCATGGCCATGTCTTTCTTCGGTATGGGAGTTGTGCTCGCCCCTATTCTGGGGCCTGTGATCGGGGGGTGGATAACGGATCAATACAGCTGGCGCTGGATCTTCTATATCAATCTTCCGGCAGGTCTTTTGTCCATGCTGTTGATCACACTTTTCATCAACGACCCACCTTATATGAAGCGCCAACGGTTACCCATTGATCGATGGGGCCTGTTCTTCCTGTGTATCGGCGTAAGTTGCCTGCAGATTGTGTTGGATAAAGGGCAGCGCAAAGACTGGTTCCATTCCGACTTCATCTTTATCATGAGCCTGGTAGCCGTGTCCGCGCTGATCTCTTTTGTCCTTGTCGAGTTGACCGAACAACAACCTGTGGTCGATCTAAAGGCCTTTCGAAATGCCAGTTTTTCAGCAGGGAGCATCATCATGTTCTCAGCCTTTTTCACATTGTTCGGCGGTCTTGTCCTTTTACCGCTCTTTACCCAGCAACTCATGGGATATACGGCGCTCTGGGCCGGCCTGGTGCTTGGCCCTGGCGGGGTTGCCGCCTTTTTGGCCATGCCGCTTGCCGGGTCTTTGATAAAAAGAGGGGTAAGTGAGCGATTGCTCCTTGGCATAGGCCTTTCAATACTTGCATACTCCCTCTGGTTGATGTCGGGGTTCAATTTACAGGCCGGCTTTTTGGAAATCGCATGGCCACGGGTAGTTATGGGATTCGGCCTGGGACTCTTTTTTGTGCCCGTTACGACCGCCGCATTCGTAGACATCCCAAATGAAGAGACTTCGAATGCGTCCGGGCTTTTTAATCTGCTCCGGAACCTGGGGGCTAGTTTCGGGGTGGCGGTAAGCGCCACAGAGTTAGCAAGAAGGTCTCAGATGCATCAGAACTATCTGGTGGAAAACATTACCCCCTTCAGCTCCATATTTCAGGACTACGAGGAATTACTCCGACATTTTCTCCTGGCGCGTGATCCGGTGATCGGTTACGCCCAGAATCCGTTGATCCTGGTCTACCAGGAGGTGATGAGACAGGCGAAATTGCTGGCATACAATGACACATTCTGGATGTTGGGCCTGCTCACTTTTCTCCTGGTGCCCCTCACCTTGTTTCTCCGATCCGGCCGTCCCGAGAGCGGAGAAGCATCCATGCCGCCGGTAGGCTAAGTAGTGCCCATCCATAAATGGTCTTTTTGCCCGATCTCTGCGTTATGCTCAAAAAATAATCCTCGGAATATCAACTATATGCCTGCGGTTATTTTTTTCGCATGCTTTGATCTTGAACAAAAATCCTCATTTATGGATGGACACTAAGCAGAAAGGGGTTCTGATGCCATGTCTTCCTGATTACACATTCTTTCAGTCGTTCCTCTCTCGTTGGCCGGACTTTGTGGCCTTATGATCGCTGTAGATCTTTGCAAAAATCGCCAACACATGTTTATCATGAATATCGGTCTTTGGGGACTTTCTGCCTTTGTAATATATAACGTTGATTCAGAACGTTCGCAGATAGGATGGGGTGCGTTCATGCGGAACGAACACAAATCATTAATATAGCCTGCTGATATACACAATGAATTTTGAGGGCGTCCATTGGATTATTGGTTGGTCTGTTCCAATAGCTTCAATCCTTCATACGCGGCTATTTATATTCCACACAGGCGGCCAGCCATTTCGAAGTCATCATCCGTCATCGAATGTGCGCTGAAGATAGCGCCGGTCGAAGCGCTCAGTGCCGGTCGCCGCCTCTTTCTCCATGCTCCCTCCCTTCTTCTCCCCCGAAATGCTCATGCTCCTCTCCTTCTTCACTCCGGAAATTTTCATGCTCGAAGCCCCCATCATCGTCGCCGTAATATCCAGGGCCCGGCCCCCAGCCCCAGTCCCAATA
>JBAUWG010000428.1:0-4900 GCA_049583675.1 Desulfobacterales bacterium
GTTCTGAGTATGCCTATCAGTCTATTTTGCGTTATGGATTTCTTAAGGGATGTTATCTTGCTTTAAAAAGACTTCTGAGGTGCCATCCCTTTCATCCGGGAGGAATCGATCCTGTTCCATAAACTCACATTTGTCATATTTTTTTTTGCGAAAAGGGACATGGTCTGAAATAAAGGATGCCGATTCATAAATGAAATGCATGGGTCCTCCTTCTTACAATCCTACATAGATGCTGCTCCTCGTAACCCGAATTATCAACAGTTTATATCATCTGAATAGAAAGAGCCTTATTGCTTCAAATTGAATCTTGGAGAGGATAATGGAACACGCACGATTAATCATTGCCATAGTACTTTCTCTAATTGTTTTTCTGGTATGGAATGCGTTATTTCTTAATAAAGAAAAAGAAAAACTTCCCAAACAAAACATTCAGACCCAACAGAATGTCACCAAAAGCGCAGAAAAAACAGCAACGGAATCAACGGCAAAAGCAACAACAGAAAAGAAAGCAGCGTTATCCAAATTAGCAACAACACCCAAAGCCGCTGTTTCAAAGCCCGCCATGTTTTCACGAACCATTACGGTCAATCTGCCTTTGTACACAGCGAAAATATCAGAAAAAGGCGCGGTATTCAGAAGTTTTGTGCTCAAAAAGTACCGGCAAACCGTCAATCCCGATTCACCCTTGCTGGACATGATCAGTCCGGATTTATCCCAAGGGACCGTGCAAGTCGGGGTGGTGGGAACCGGTCTTCAAGGACTCGATGATGCGGTATTTTCAACACCGCTTAATAAAGATTCCATCGATATTAAAGATAAACCGATGGAGATCTTTTTTTCATGGAAATCTCCCGGCGGAGTCGTCGTTGAAAAGAGATTTTTATTTTCACCCAAAAGCTATGCGGTAGGTCTTGATGTTATTATTAAAAACGGCTCCGGCCGTCCGATTAAAGACAGCCTCACCTTGTCTTTGTTAAAAATGGGGCCGGAACCAGAAAGCCGATACGGTTTTGAAGGGCCGAGCGCACTGATAAATAATAAACTCGAGCAAATCAAGATCAAGAAGATACAAAAGCAAGACGTGTACCCGGGAAAATTGAAATGGATTGCGATACAAGATCGTTATTTTATTTCAGCCATTATGCCCAACGAAACAATTGACGCCAGCATGCACCTCAGTAATGGCGGTGATATCCTGAAAAATACTTATGTTCAGCCGGAACAGACGATCCTTCCCGACCAACAACATGTTTTTAAATATCAACTGTTTTTCGGGCCAAAGAGTATGGCCGTGTTAAAATCCGTAGATTATGATCTCATCGAGGCCGTGAATTTCGGCATGTTCGATATACTCGCCAAACCATGCGTTTACATCATGAATTATATCTATAAATTTATTCCCAATTATGGGGTGGCGATTATTATTTTGACATTGCTTTCCAAAATCCTTTTGTGGCCGTTGGGCAACAAAAGCTATAAATCAATGGCCCAAATGAAAAAGATTCAACCGCTGATGGCGGAGATTAAAGAGAAATATAAAGATGATAAGAAAAAAATGAACGAAGAAATGATGGGATTATATAAAACATACAAAGTTAATCCCCTGGGCGGGTGCCTTCCGATGGTTGTGCAGATCCCTGTTTTTTTTGCCCTTTACAGAATGTTGTATGGGGCCATAGAGCTCAGGCATGCCCCGTTCATATGGTGGATTAACGATCTGTCGGCGCCGGACCGCCTTTTTAGATTCAATTTTTCTATCCCGTTTATGCAGCCGCCTTACGGCATTCCGGTTTTAACCATAATTATGGGGGCGACCATGTTTATTCAACAAAAAATGTCGCCGCCGGCAGGTGATCCCACTCAGGCCAAAATGATGATGTTGATGCCGATTGTTTTTACGGTAATTTTCATCAATTTTTCTTCTGGACTTGTTCTGTACTGGCTGGTCAACAATGTTATTTCCATGGTTCAGCAGTATTATATTCAGAAGAAATATGCTTAATAACGGAGGTTTTATAATGTCACCCAGTTTGGAGTTCGAGGATAAAAATGTTGAGATGGCTGTCAAGAAGGCCTGTAAAGAACTAAATATTCCTAGGGAAAAACTCAAACATGATGTTATTTCTTATGGATCGACCGGTATTTTCGGGTTGGTTGGCACCAAAAAAGCGCGTATCCGCGTCACCGTACCTAAATCCTCTTTGGAACCGAAAATAGGCGCTTCAGATACCCGAAAATCGAACAAGACGCCATCCAAAACCATTGCCGAAGATGCAGGTTTAAAAAATGAGGTCTCAATAAAAGATGGCGCCGATTTTTATCCTGTCGACGACGCCAAAAATGTCGGGCAAGAAGCGCTTCAACTCATTATCGATTTTATTACCGAAGGCGCCACCATCAGTTTCAAAGAGGAATCGAATCGAATCTTTTTCGACGTCAACGGCGGAAACTCTGCGGTTCTGATCGGAAAACGGGGGCAGACGCTTGATGCCATACAATATCTAGTCGACAAAATTATAAATAGCAAAAGAAAAGAGCGTGTTGCCGTTCAGGTGGATGTTGAAGGCTATATCGAGAAACGGTGCGTCGCTCTTGAAAAAACTGCTGCGAGGCTTGCTGAAAAGGTTAAGAAAACCGGAAAGCCCGCAACACTTGGACAAATGAATTCACATGATCGAAGAATCGTTCATATTGCTTTGAAAAACGACACGATGGTCAGAACCCAGAGCATGGGGGAAGGTATCGTGAGAAAGCTTGTGATATTTCCCAAAAAGAATTCATCGCGAAAAAAAAATGGAACGTGATACCATTGCCGCCGTTGCGACACCTTTCGGGACCGGCGGTATCGGGATTATTAAAATCTCCGGTAGAGATGCCTTTTCTATTGCCAAAGCTATTTTTCAAAGATCTCGTGCAGTGCCCCATGGTGCCTCTGATGCGCCCTGTGATCATGATTGTTTTTTAAAATCCCACCGCCTTTATTACGGACATATCGTGCATTCCGGGACACAAAAAGTACTGGATGAAGTTCTTTTGGCGCCGATGAAAGCGCCATTGACATACACAAGAGAGGATGTTGTTGAAATAAACACGCATTCCGGACCGGTTGTCCTGGCTTTGATTCTCGATTTGGTATTAAAGACCGGCGCGAGGCTCGCCGAACCCGGAGAATTTACCAAAAGAGCCTATCTTAACGGCCGCATTGATCTTACCCAAGCCGAAGCAGTCATCGATATTATCAATTCCAGAACCGAAAAATCCCTTGAAATTGCAGCGGCGCAAATGAAAGGCGGGTTGAAACGTCGTGTAGCGTCCATAAGAAGCGCATTGCTCAACATTTTAGCCGAAATAGAAGCAGCGATAGATTTTCCTGAAGATATCGGAGATGATGTTGATGAAAAATCCATTATCAATCGGGTAGAACAAAATGTTATTGTCGAATTATCGAACCTGGTCGAGCGGTATGAGAATGGTCATTTTCTAAGAGACGGGTTCAAAATGATGGTCGTCGGCCGACCCAACGTCGGCAAATCGAGCCTTATGAACCGGCTCATTCAAGAAGATCGAGCCATTGTCACGCCCATCCCCGGGACAACCAGGGATGTGATCGAAGAAACGCTGAACATACGCGGCATACCGTTTATTATTGCCGACAGCGCCGGTCTTCATGAGAGCCAAGATCCGGTTGAAATCATCGGCATGGAAAAAACCCTGGATTATCTTCGAGAGTCGGATTTGATTCTTTTTATGATTGATGCCAATGACCCTTTCACCCAAGAGGATCAAAAAATATATCAGACGATTAATGATAAGCGGGTCATACTGGTTGTCAATAAAATCGATTTGGTAAAAGACGATTTTGAACTCAAAGTGCCTGTCGCCTGGGAAAAAATGCCCGTCAGCCGGGTTTCGGCCCTGTACGGCAACGGGATGGACACGCTAAAGGATGTGATCGCGCAGCGGACACTTGGAGATGCCCCCCTTGAAGTGAAAGATACCGTGATTCCCAACCTTAGGCATAAGAACGCTCTTTTAAAAAGTCTTGAACTTTCGATATCCGCAAGAGATGAGATCCGCAAAGGAACATCGTTCGAGTTAATCGCCATTGATGTTCAGGAAGCACTGGATCGCTTGGACGAAGTTGTCGGCACCACTGTCAAAAAGGATATCGTGGATCATATTTTCAGCCGATTCTGTATCGGGAAATGATGTTTCACGTGAAACATCACCTGGGGCTTTTTAGTCCGATCCGGGCGCGAAATTGACGAAACCCCTTAAATGTAAGGAGAAAACCAATGAAAATAGACTGCAGGCCTTTTTTTGAAAAATATAAGGCGCTTTCAGCCGTAACGGATGAATTGTTTGCAAAAACACAGAAAGAATTCCCGGAATGCATTAAATGTGAGATCAAATGCGCAGACTGCTGTCATGCATTGTTCGATTTGACCTTGGTAGAAGCGATGTATATCAATCATCGGTTTAACGAAATGTTTGAAGGCGAAAAGAAAGAGGCGATTGTCGAAAAAGCGAACCGTGCGGATCGAAAAATTTACATGATCAAAAGAAAAGCCTTCAAGGACAAAGAGGCGGGTAAAAACGAGGTGGAAATATTGATGGAAATCGCTGCCGAGAGGGTCAGATGTCCGCTTCTTAACGAAAATGATATGTGTGCGCTTTACGATGATCGGCCCATCACGTGCCGGCTGTACGGTATGCCGACATCCACCGGCGGTATTTCCCACACCTGCGGGAAATCAGGGTTTTCTGAAGGCAAGCCGTATCCCACGGCCAACCTGGATGTTATTCAAAAAAAGCTTTACGAGATTTCGGCTGAGTTCGTCGCCCACATCAAGACGCGGCATATTAAAATGGCCGATATGCTGGTTCCGGTGTCCATGGC
>JBAUWG010000429.1:0-1569 GCA_049583675.1 Desulfobacterales bacterium
CCCGGAATTTGTGGTTTTGCCCAGGGTTCTGACGGTTATGGGCCTTTCGATGTGCTTTGCTCCGCTGAACGTTGCCGCCTACCTGTATACGCCCAAGATGCTGCGCGGGGCCGCGGTCGGCCTGCTCAGCCTGTTGCGCACGGAGGGGGGCAGTGTGGGTACGTCACTCGCTCAGACGCTTCACGAGCGTTTGGTCCAATTTCACAGCCTGCGTCTGGGAGAATACCTTGATCCTTTCAACCCTGCTGTGCACTCTTTTCTGAATCAGGCGCGAACACTCTTCCTCGGGCAGACCGGTGACCCGGCACTGTCTAAACAGATGGCCTGGCAGGGTCTCGCTATCCTGCGCAGCCAGCAGGCGTCGTCGCTGGCGTATTTCGACTGCTTCTGGGTATTCGCCGTGATTGTACTCGCCCTGGTGCCCCTCGTGTTTTTCATGAAGCGCTCGGTAGCCGAAAAAGGTGTCCACGTAGGAGCGGAATGAAGTCTGTACATGATTTGGGACAAAGTTAGCATAGGAAATAAAAGGATAACACATGGGTAATCCCAGAGTCAGCCTCAGCAAGTCCGCACCGGAGCTATTTCAAGCCGCTGTCAAGCTTGAACGGCAGACAAGTGAGTACGCTTCGTCCGCTGGAATCAGCGTGGGATTTGCACACCTTTTGCGTCTCCGCGCGTCGCAACTGAACCGGTGTGCCTACTGCGTCAGACTGCATACACGGGAGGCCCTTTCAAGCGGCGAGACCACTGATCGCATCAGCGTATTACCCGCCTGGCGGGAAACCGAGTACTTCACTGACAAAGAGCGTGCGGCGCTCGCGCTTATCGAGGCTATTACCTTAATTGCAGATGGTCAGGTCCCAGATTCCGTCTACAATCAGGCGGTTGGGGTACTTTCCAATGAAGAGATCACCGCCGTTGAATGGATAGGCGTTGTAATTAATGTTATGAACAGAATTGCGATTCCAAGTCGGACCCCCGTTAAGCCGTAAGGCAGGTCGACCAACATGGGACGGGCGGATAGCCACTAAGGCGCGGGTCAAGAAAGACAAAAGTTGAAAAACGTTATGTGGAAGAATTCCCGCGTCCTCCACGAACTCGATCCGCGGGACATTGAGACCATGAAGATGCAGCCTGGCAAAGACATGATCATCTTTGGTAGCGGCTCAATTGTGTCGCAGCTTACGCAGCATGGTTTGATCGACGAGTATCAGTTCGTCTTCTGCCCGATCCTGCTCGGAAACGGCCGGAGCTTGCTCAGCGGGGTGTCAAAGAAATCAAGGCTGGATCTCTTAGAGGCCAAGCATTACCAGTCGGGCGACATCATGCTTCGCTACGTGCGCCCGAACTAAATATTGCCGGGAGGACATATGAACACAACTACTGCGCAGTCACGTCTGGCTGTGGAAATTTGCTCGCATGCAGCGCACATAGCAATACAGAATGTGCTTGCCCAGCAAGGCGCTGCAGGGGACCGGCTTTGTCGGTCTCTGATCTGAGTGTTAGTCGCTGGGTGCTGTCGAATTAGAGTCAACTTGTTGATTACTACATGCCACTTCCGACGCATAC
>JBAUWG010000430.1:0-3466 GCA_049583675.1 Desulfobacterales bacterium
CTCAAAAAATAATCCTCGGGATATCAACTATATGCCTGCGGTTATTTTTTTCGCATGCCTTGATCTTGAACAAAAATCCTCATTTATGGATGGACACTAAATAGGAATTTTACCCTTTCTTCTATCAGATCCCTTTCCGCTATCGGCGGGGCGGGAGATTCATAAAATCGTGTAACGATTTTATTCGGGCATCTGGACGGCTATCACTTCCCCCTTGGCGCATACTTTATTGTTCGCCGAAAGCGTAACGGAAACAATGACTTTGCGCCCTTTTATTTCTTTGACTCGGCCCCTAATCTCCAATATTTCATCAATCGGGGTGGGCGCTACATAGTCCACGTGCAAAGCCGCGGTTACAAACCGATGGAGAGGGTGCGTTTCCATGTCTTTCCCGTCATAACGGGATTTTGCCGCCGAGGCCGTGGCCGCGCCATGACAATCGATTAAGGATGCGATCAGTCCGCCGTATACATAACCCGGGAATCCGCCGGTATGATACGGCCTGGGTTTAAAATGGCAGATACTTTCTTCCCCATCCCAATAACTCTTGATCTGCAGGCCGTGTTGGTTCAGTCTTCCGCATCCGTAACAGGTTGCGAACTCATCCGGATAGTAATCTTGAAAGGCTTTTTCTGTCATGTCATTCCCTTTTCATATCAATATGTTTTTTATATTTTTTACATTTTGGGTTTTGCGGGCCAAGACATACCCTGCACCGGTTGTCACTGCATTGTTGACAGGAATAACAATCCTTGCATGCATGTTTTTTAAGGTCTTTCCGCTGTTTTTCGGGGACGTAAACTTTCCCCTTCAAGCCGGGTACGATCACAAACGGCATGGTTAAGCTCCCATGATGTTGAATACCGAACAGCTTATGCCTCTTTGAAAAAACTGAGTAGACCTAACCTTATGTTATGTTTTTGAAATCTTCGAGCAGCATCTTTATCTCATCATCAATGCCAACGGCTTTTCCGGTATTTCTATCGGCAAAAACAAACGTCACCTCGGCATCTGCAACAATGGTATCCGTTCCCTTCAACCGGAGTTCCTGGTAAAAAACCGCACTCTTTTTACCGATCTTGGTAAGACCGAGATACGATTCGAGCACATCCCCCAAGGAGGCAGCTTTTCGATAATTAATATTGATATTGACAACGACAAAGATGACTCCTTTTGCCGCCATTCTTCTGAAATCGATATATTCATCTAAAACGACCCACCGGGCCTCTTCCATAAACTCGAGGTAACGCGCATTGTTTACATGAGAAAAAACATCGATATGAAAGCCCCGCACCCTGATTTCACCGCATCTAACCATCCGACCGGTCTCCGGCATTAAGTGATTTTTGCGCTCAACATTAAAAATTATCATATCAAAAGGATAAAGTTGCTGTCAAATTTCAGAATCAAAAAAACAAGCGGGAATAAATTTTATCAGAGGGAAGAAAGATGGTCGACTTTTTTTAGTGTCATCTCACTTCCGGTCATCCGGAGATAAAATGCCGGCAATTCGGTCCATGCCCCGGTATTCATATATCTGATGCCCTTAAACATCCGGTCTTCCGGAAAGTGCGTATGACCACAGACAACCGTTTCATATCCGCTTTCCAGAGCACAATTTACCGCATTCTTCATGACATTATCTCGAAGGACTTTATACAGCAACCCGAATTTCTTTGCGAAGTTCGCGACATGTACGGGTTTGGAACCCAATTTGAGCATGAGGTCATGTATGAATTCAAATGACTGAATAAACATCCGGCTTCTGGGCATGATGCCGTCAAAGTCATACCCATGGGAAATCAGCAATCTGTTCTCGATGGTGTAACGGGTCTTAAAGTGGATGTGCTTAAACCCGTTCGGAACATAACCGTTGTCGTGATTTCCCCGTACCCAGACGACCCGCTGGCGGCGCGAGATTTGATCGATAATATTCAGAATCCGCTGATGATCGGGACGCAATTTTTGATTGGGATCGTCTATGACATCGCCATTTAGAATCAATTCGCATTCTTCGGGAACATTTCTAAGAAAGCTCTCAAAGCCGTTGTGCAAAAAAAATCGTGACCCGATATGTAAATCGCTGACGACGATGGCATTCATATATATAAAATTGCAAGTGACTAAAGTTTAAAGTGATCTAAAGTGCCTATTATAAGTGTCCAGAAGTGGTTTCAAAACCTTCAATCGGGTTCAAGGTCAAGGCAAACTGTGATGGCCAACCGCAGGAATATCGGGAATATTTCGAGGATTGGACGTCACAGTTTAACACAGAGATTGAGACCGAGGGGAGGTTTTGAAACCACTTCTAATTACCATTCCGCCCGTTCCATATACTCGGCCAGACGCTGACTTTCCTTCACCAAAACGATTAGCATCTGATCGGCCTGTGCCATGTTCCGGCTTCGTCCGATTTCTTCCAGTGCTTTTGCCGCGTCGAAGATTTCGCAGGCACTCAGGTTGGCGGCCGCGCCTTTTATTTTATGCGCCTGTTCGGTCAGCGCCACTGGATCCGTGCCGGCAATGGCCGCCTTTATGGATTCAATCTGACTGGGAAGCTCTTGGATAAACCCTTCGAGGAGCATTTTCAGGAAATCTTTGTCTCCCATCGCCCTTTCAAGGGCTTTCTCAAAATCCAATGGCTGTGTTTCTTCTTTTAAATCCGGCAGCTGATTTTTTGCTGATATTTCGGACGCAGTCCCGGAGGCGGGGCAACTTCGTTCAGCGCCGGTCCACTTTTCGATCTTTTCCAAAAACTCATGGGGGTTAATGGGTTTTGGTGTATAGTCATCCATTCCCGCGGCAATGCATTTCTCACGATCCCCTTTCATGGCATGCGCCGTCATGGCAATTATAGAGATTCTTTTTGATTGTTCAAGATATTTAAAACAAGGAACTGACGCATTTCCGGAATCCTTCTCGCCGGATTTAGCACGAAGAAATTCGAGTTCCAATCGGCGGATTCGACCCGTTGCCGCATATCCGTCCATCACCGGCATCTGTATATCCATCAATACAATATCATACGGATCTTTCTCCAGAGCTCCTAATACTTCTTGACCATTGCTCACGGCATCGGCCCAATAGCCGAATTTTTTCAGAATATTTAACGCCACCTTCTGGTTGGTGGGATCGTCTTCAGCCAATAAAATTCGCACCCGGCGTTTTTTATCATCCGCCAGAGAGTGGCGTGTGATGATGGCGGTATCTTGGGACCTTTCTTTTTCTTTAAACTTTCCGGCGGTTGCAGAGAGACAGTCATACAACTGTAACTGTTTGACCGGTTTGCTTAGATAAGCAGCGAAACCGATGGTTTTCAAACGGGCGGCATCCCCACGCGCTCCCATGGAACTGACCATGATAAGAACCGTGGTCGCAAGATTTGGGTCCTTTTTGATTTGACGGCCCAATTCTTCGCCGTCTATTTCCGGCATTTGCATGTCGATAATTGCAATCTCAAAGGGAT
>JBAUWG010000431.1:0-8871 GCA_049583675.1 Desulfobacterales bacterium
TTTTGCCCGATCTCGGCGTTATGCTCAAAAAATAATCCTCGGAATATCAACTATATGCCTGTGGTTATTTTTTTCGCATGCCTTGATCTCGAACAAAAATCCTCATTTATGGATGGACACTAAATAGAATCTGCTTTGCTTTTAGATTGATGATTGAAGGCATCGTTTGAACCTGACTCTTTTCTCTTTCCGATTTTCCATTTTCCGATACCCGACTTCCGCCCTCCGACTTCTGACCTCAGTCTCCTGCCCTCAGTCGTCCGGTTCTTTCTCACCGCAGCGGCTCTTTGGCATTCAATGCCCAATTATAGGAAATGTATGAAATTTTAGGATCTTGTTTTAAAAACGCCAGGGTTTCCGGCGCGAGATACGGTTTGATAAAATTCATGACAGAACCTGATTTAGCTTTGAAATCAGCGGCATACCAGTCAAAGAGTTTAGAGAGGAACAGCGCGTTTTCCGCGCGATCTATCCGGGTCCCCCGCGGTGAATTGATATATTCTCGGGTCTCTTCTTCCAGCTTGGTCTGCACATTCTCCTCGGTGTATGCAAACCTTGGCAGCGGGGGACAGCCCAAGGAAGCGCATACGATGGCAAAATGAGTCCTGGGGTCTTTGAACTTTTTGCGCAGGATTTCATTTTCGATATCATCCTGGCTCAATTTTTGGCCGGCCACAATATGATCCCGGGTGGTAAAAAATTTGGTGGATGTCCACAGGCCGGGAAAAAAGGTTTCACGCACGCTCTTTTTGGGCCGCCACTTGATCACTTTATCAATGGTCACGGCATTGTAGGCGTCAATCCAGAAGGCCAACCGACCGTTGTGGGTCATTGTGTCCGTTTGAGCAGTCTTCAGAGATGCCATGTATTCGCCAAAACGCGGGTCCTTTGCGATACCGTTATAATCGACAAGACCTTTATCGTCCACATACTGTTTAAGAATCCGGTCGAATAAGGAATGATCAAAGGTAACTGCATACGTTTTTTGATAAACACCGCAGACAATGACCATCGAAAACATATTAATGATTAATTTTCTTATCATTTTTGTATCCTCACAGGTTTTTGGGTTTTGAGCGTTTTGCTGTTTAAGGATGTAAAGCTGGAGTTGTAATTTATCTTTTCGAAGGTTCGCCATCATGATAATAACCCTATAAAGCTCCTTTACAACCATTGGCAGTTATTGTAGCTTAACGTCTGAATTTCGTATCTACAATCGAAAACTTTGGATTTTGAACCGATTCGAGCAGATGAGCCCAAACACCCATGAAAACGAGCACCATGCCGTAAATATCGCATCCTACCTGAAAAGAGCGGCCGAAATGTCACCTTACAAACGGGCGGTTGTCTGTCCTGGGCGCCGGGACAGCACCGGACGGGTGATGTATTCTCATTTGACGTTTTTGCAACTGGATCGGGAATCCGATTGCCTGGCCCACGGGATGAAACTTGCTGGAATCACCTGTGGAACCCGGACCATTTTAATGGTCAAACCGGGCCTGGAATTTTTTATGATTATATTCGCCCTGTTCAAAATCGGGGCTGTTCCGGTGGTCGTGGATCCCGGAATGGGGATCCGCCGTATGGTCGAATGCTTCAAAGAAGGCCGACCTGATGCATTTATCGGGATTCCGCAGGCCCACGTGATTCGGATGTTATATCCGGGATTTTTCAAGACCGTTCGAGTCTGGATAACCGCTGGCAGACGATGGTTTTTGAGAGGGTTGGCTCTGAATCAACTCCGTCAGCTGCCATGGAAACCTTACCCGCCGGCGAAAACCCAGGAAAACGATACGGCCGCCATATTGTTTACAACCGGAAGCACGGGTCCGGCCAAGGGGGCAGTATACACGCATGGTAACTTCGATGCACAGCTGCGTCATATCAAAACCCATCTGGGGTTGTCCACGGGCGGCATCGATCTTTCCACTTTTCCGCTTTTTGCGCTGTTTTGGCCGCCGTTGGGAATTACCGCCGTGATTCCGGACATGGACCCCACCAAGCCGGCCCGGGCGAATCCGAAAAAGATTATCGAGGCCATCCAGCATCAAGGGGTTACCAGTATGTTTGCGTCTCCGGCGCTGTTGAAGCGAGTGGGTGAATACGGCAAAAAGAGAAATATCATATTGCCGCCCCTCAAACGGGTCATTTCCGCCGGCGCACCCGTCTCCCCATCGGTTATCGAAACGTTTGCATCCATGCTGGTCAAGGGTGCACGGATTCACACCCCTTACGGCGCCACGGAAGCGGTGCCTGTGATATCGATGACCAGCGATGAGATCTTATCTGAAACTCGGAAATTCAGTGAAAAAGGATACGGCATCTGCATTGGTCGTCCCATTAACGATTTGAAAATCCGCATCATAACAATCAGTGACGATCCTATCCTGAAATGGTCGGACGAACTTGTGGTTCAAGACGGTGAGATCGGTGAGATAACGGTAAAAGGCGATCTTGTTACCCGGCATTACTTTGAGAGGCCTGAAGCCGACGCTCTGGCCAAAATCACCGACAAAGATTCCTTTTGGCACCGAATGGGAGATGTGGGTTGGAAAGATTCAAAGGGGCGCATATGGTTCTGCGGCCGGAAAAGCCATCGTGTGATCACCGAAAAGAAAACGCTTTTCACCATACCGTGTGAGGCAGTTTTTAACAATCACCCCCAGGTGTTTCGAAGCGCCCTTGTGGGGACCGGTCTTCCCAATCGACAGCAGCCGGTGATCTGTATCGAACTGAAAAGGAGCCGTCACAAATTAAACAAAAAGATGCTCAGAAATGAACTTCTTGGGCTTGCGCGGCAGAACGAATTGACAAAAGACATCAAAACCATATTGTTTCACAAGTCGTTTCCCGTGGATATCCGCCATAATTCAAAAATTTATCGTGAGAAATTGGCGCTGTGGGCCGAAAAGCAAATCCGTTAAATAGGACGCAGATTTTCACAGATATACACAGGCAGTATTATACTTAGGGGCTTTGCCCTTGATTTAAAAATCTTTCTGATCGGTGTTCATCCGCATCCAAAAAACAAGACGTTCAATGAAAAATAATGAATCCTTAAATGCCAAATCTCTGCATCAGGTGCTGGTCACCGGTGGCGGCGGATTCCTGGGGAGCGCCATTGCCAAACGCCTGATAAAAAGAGGCGATCGTGTTATCAGTTTTTCACGGAGCTTTTATCAGGAGCTTGCGAAAATGGGGGTCGAGCAGATCCAGGGGGACATCAGCGATGCCGCGGCCGTCCAACAGGCATGCCGGAAAGCGGATCTCGTATTTCACGTTGCGGCAAAACCCGGCGTATGGGGAAATTATGCAACCTATTACCGAACCAATGTCCTCGGGACCCGAAATGTGATCGACGCCTGCAAACAGCATCAGGTTTCACGGCTTGTTTATACCAGTTCTCCCAGCGTTGTTTTTGACGGCACCGATATGGAAGGTGTCGATGAGTCTGTATCCTATCCTGAAAAATATCTTGCCCATTATCCGAAGACAAAGGCCATGGCCGAGCAGATGGTGACAGCGGCGGCTGCAGAAGGGTTGAAAACCGTTATTTTGAGACCTCATTTAATTTGGGGACCCAATGACAATCACCTGGTTCCGAGAATTATTGAACGGGCCAGCCGGCTCGTCAAGGTGGGAAACGGGAGAAACCTGGTGGACACCATTTATATCGACAATGCCGCCGACGCTCATATTCGAGCTGCAGATCAGCTGGAGCAATGCCATCATCTTTCCGGAAAAGTGTATTTTATCAGCCAGGATGAGCCTGTTCCATTGTGGGATATGGTCAATAATATTCTAAGCGCGGCAGGGCTTTTTCCGGTTCAGCGGTCGATATCACGAAATACGGCATGGATGATCGGCGCTGCCCTCGAATTTGTCTATAAAGCGTTCAAGATTTCCGGTGAACCCCGGATGACGCGGTTCTTAGCCGATGAACTTTCCACGGCCCACTGGTTCGATATCAGCGCCGCCAAAAGGGATTTGGGATACGAACCCAAGATTTCCATAGAAGAGGGGCTCTCTCGACTTGAAAAATGGCTTCAGCATCAGCCGGAAACGGGAGAAGACCAGAGGTCAGAGGACGGAAGTCAGAAGTCGGAGGGCAGGGAAGAGAAAAAAGAATAGATACGATAGAAGATGAACAAGGATAAACACAAATATTTTGATAATTAGGAAAGCAAGAGAGTGAAGAGCAAAAATTTGGATTTTTCAACCGTAAACCGAGAACCTTGATTGGAAGGGAACCCAATTATCATGAAATTGATTGATCTTTTACCCCTTGAAAAATGGAAAGAACTCGAAAAAGAAATTACTCTCAGGTCTGGCCTTGACGCCAATGTCTTCGGAATTGACGGGGTCCGGATAACCGACTATAAAAATTGGGCAAACAGCCTTTGTCCTGCCATAAAAGCCACCGATAAGGGACAAAGCTATATCTGTGCGGTCGCCCATATGAATCTGGCAACCCAGGCAAAACAAACCCATTCTTCCCTGATCGAAGAATGTGATGCCGGGCTGGTAAAAATCATTGTTCCGGTGTTTGTTAAAAATGAATTCTTGGGAGCTGTCGGCGCCTGCGGAATGCTGCTGGACAAGGGCGAGGTCGACCCTTTTTTGATCCATATGACCACCGGAATTGATGAAGAAGAGATTGAAAAACTCGCATCTGATATCGGCGAAATTTCACTTGAAAAGGCGCGATCAATCGTCGCGGATATAGAGGAAAAACTATCTGAAATTATTGGTAAATACGAGAAAAAATGAAAAGGCATCTCATTTTTTCAAATGAGATGCCTTTAATACCGTGTTGGGTTAAGAATTAAGCCTTTCTGACATTCTTGGCCGCAGGTCCGCGATCACTTTGCTCTACGTCAAATGTTACCCTTTCTCCTTCGGCAAGGGTTTTGAAGCCATCCATATTGATAGAAGAATAGTGGACAAAAATGTCTGTCCCATCTTCCTGTTCTATGAATCCAAATCCCTTTTTGTCACTAAACCATTTTACAATCCCATCTGCCATAACACTAACCTCCTTCTAAATCCTTTATTTTTAGACCTAGACCTCAGGTCGTCACGCTGGGAAAAGGGAAAGGTCCTTTAGAGCGAAAGCGACCCGCAAGATGCAACATGCCTCCTATTATACAAAAAACAACAAATATCTTAAAATCAAAGGACAATGCAAAAGTCAAGTTAAAATAGCCATTTTAACAATTTTTAGATGAAATTTTTCAAATATCGCGGCCTTAATTTCCAGATAGGCCGGTGAATGGCAGCAGACCGGAAAAATTACCTGAAGTAAAATCATTCTGATCTTTTATCTTCTTTGTATTCCAGCCGAGGCGGTTCCTTATCCGTTTTATCGTATTCTAGACGGAGTCTATATTTATCAATTTCGGCCTGGCGGTCTATGGTTTTTTTAGCCAGAAGATATCTGAGGTATATGATCCATATGAACAGCCCTAAAAAAACGGCGCCCGCGGATAAAAAAAGCCATTTATATCGGACGATGGTTTCAGTACCCGTCCGGCCGAGGTAAACGATAAGATTGGGAATGACCCAGTAAAAGAAGACCGCAAGACAAATCAGAAATCCGATGATAAAGATGTTAAACCGGCTGATTGCCGCAATAAACTTCTCAAACCGGTATTCATATTCCATATCTTTAAGACCGGGTTCATCCGGGATTTTTTCTTCCTTTGAAAAGAGTGACTGGTATGCCCGTACGAAAAAAGCAAATAAAAGAAACGCGCCCACCGGAATTCCGACTGCCGCCGCAAACCAGGCCCTGAAGGGGAAAGGGATGTCTTTGGTGACAAGTTTGACATGGTACTGTTTAAGCGGACCGAATGTTTTTTCAAAATAGTATCTGTTGAATTCGCTCAGGTTTTTGCCATCTGTCTCGTGGATGATATGGCCGTTATCATCCATTACTTGGAGTCGCGATTTATGGCCGGATTTCATGGCTGCAAGGGCAAAAATTTCGAGTTCAATTAAAAAAAGAACCACTGAAATAATAATAAAAATCGTCTTGTTTTCTCTCATGAAAGACGTTATATTTTGATTTTTTGACATTCTGTTTTTCCGGGTGATTTTAATACAAGGCTAATTCTGAATCGGCGTTTTTGAAAATATAGGTGTTTGAGTAGAGACGCCATAATCGGAAAATAATTTATCATAACGATGACGCCGGATACAAGTCTTAAGTTTTCATGCCGGCGCATGCATTTGTACTCAAATGGAGACCTCATGACGAAAAAAATAGTGATTTCAGTTCTCGGTCAGGACCGCCCGGGAATTATCGCCGCTATTACGAAGGCCTTGTTCCTCGCGGACTGCAATATCGAAAACGTTAGCCAGACGATTTTGCAGGCGGAATTTTCGGGCATTTTCATCGCTTCAATACCGGCGGATCGATCCGCCTTGGATCTTCGTTCGCATTTGGAAAAAGCACTGATGCCGCTCAAGCAGCATGTGTATGTGAAATATCTTGAATATGACAAAGGAGATTATCCTTTTGATGGAAGCGAGCCGTTTATCATCGTTACCAAAGGTCCGGATCGCAAAGGTCTCGTTGCCGGGATTACCGAAGTTATCGCACAGTACGGCGCAAATGTCACCAATATGCAGGCTGTTTTCGAAGGCGGAGACGATCCCAATAAAAATATCATGATTTACGAAGTCGACATTCCGACTCAAATCGACCAGCAGAAATTTCACGAAGATTTGAGAAACCGAGCCAATGAGCTCGGACTGAATCTCAGTATTCAGCATCGGAACATCTTCAAAGCCATCAACAGAATATAGAAGCCATCTCATTTCTCAAGAGGTAGGACATGTTAACGGGTAGAGAAATCATTTCAACGCTTGAAATGCTCCAAAACGAACATTTGGATGTTCGAACGGTAACATTGGGCATCAGTCTATTGGATTGTGCCGACAGTAATTTAAAAACGTTCAAAGATAACGTCATGAAAAGGATTACAACCCTTGCCAAAGACCTGGTAAAGGTTTGTAATCAGGTTGGAGACAAGTACGGCATCCCGGTGGTCAACAAAAGAATTGCGGTCAGCCCTATTGGCGTGGTGGGCGCCCCTTTTTCTTCGACTCAGCTTATTGAGATCGCAAAATCGCTGAACGCGGCGGCCGAAGCGGTTGATATCGACTTTATCGGCGGTTTTACGGCACTTGTAGAGAAGGGGATGGCCAAGGGAGACCGGGAGTTGATCCGCGCGATTCCACAGGCACTCGCCGAAACAGAGCGGGTTTGCGCTTCCGTGAATGTTGCATCGACCTTGGCCGGTATCAATATGAATGCCGTTTTGAGAATGGGCCGAGTGATCAAACAGGCCGCTGAATTAAGCAAACAAAAAGACGGTATCGCCTGCGCCAAACTTTGCGTTTTTGCCAATATCCCCCAGGATATTCCGTTTATGGCTGGCGCTTATCTCGGCATCGGAGAACCCGATGCCGTCATCAACGTTGGCGTCAGCGGCCCCGGTGTTGTTAAAAAAGCCATTGATCGCGCCCTTGAATCAGAGGATAAAATTGATTTGGGACGTATTTCCGAAATTATTAAGCGTACGGCTTATAAAGTGACACGGGTCGGCGAGCTGATTGGAAGGGAGGTGGCCGAAAATCTGAATATCTGTTTCGGCGTGGCGGACCTTTCCCTGGCCCCGACACCTAATGTCGGAGACAGTGTGGGTGAAATATTTCAAAGTTTGGGTCTTCGAAGCATCGGTGTCCCCGGGACGACGGCTGCACTGGCACTTTTAAATGATGCCGTCAAAAAGGGGGGTGCATTTGCCAGTTCACATGTCGGGGGATTGAGCGGTGCATTTATTCCGGTCAGCGAGGATCTCAATATCGGCAAGGCCGCTGAAGAAGGCTATCTTTCCATAGAAAAGCTTGAGGCCTTAACCAGCGTATGTTCAGTGGGGCTGGACATGGTTGCCATCCCGGGAGATACTTCCGAAGATACCATTTCGGCTATCATTGCAGATGAAATGGCCATTGGGGTCGTCAACAAAAAGACCACCGCCGCGCGCCTGATTCCGGTACCCGGGAAAAAAGCAGGGGAGCGGGCTTTTTTCGGAGGTCTTTTGGGTGAATCCGCTATTGTTTCGGTGAACAATGCCCAAGGGGCAAATCCTTTTATCAGACTTGCCGGCCGCATTCCCGCCCCCATTCACAGTCTGACAAATTAAACCATTTTTAAGCTTAGTACACGTATTCTTAATTACGGTAGCATATTTATGACCGGGTTTATTCATTCTTTGTACGCAAAAGTTTAAAGTGCCTAAAGTTAAGGTATTCTATAAATTATATAATATAAGCGGAGTGAAGCGACTCCTTTTTAAAACTTTAGATCACTTCAAGGGTTAAACTTTCTATCCAAGACAACTATTATGGGCAAAATATGTCACCGTATTTGTGAATCGGTGCACTTAGTCTTTCGGATGACACTCGTTACAACTGGTCGGAAGGGCTTGTTCCTTTTTTTGCAGCGCCTTGTATGACATCTCCAATGTTTTCTGCTTGGCTATTAATTTCTTGTGACACCCGATACAATTTTCGTGATAGGCATATTTGTAATATTTTATTCCTTCTTTCGTGTAAGCCAGATAATGTGTCGGATTTTTTGGTGATTTCAAAAGATTATGACAATCTGATGTGGTACAATTGGTAATTTTGGCGTTTCCTTCCCATTTGTGATGGCATGTCCGGCAATCATAGATAAAATGTTTGCCGTGATTGAATTTGACCGAAGACCTCTCTTGCTTGACCGATGGGGGGGGTTTTAGCACGATGACGCCCATGGGGACGCACATATCTTCAAGGGCTTTTTTTGATTCGCTTTTATCC
>JBAUWG010000432.1:0-16003 GCA_049583675.1 Desulfobacterales bacterium
AGTCACAATTGATCACCAGATCAAACTCATATGGAACGGCCACTTTTTTGTCGAAAACCTTTTTAAAAAATTCACTTTGTTCCTTATCCAATTGCGGTAATTTTGAGGCGGCCTCTTTCTTTTCAACGTTGAGAATTTTGGACAATCGCTTAATCCGGTGCTCGTCCGAACAGATGCATCTGACCGCCAGCACTCGGTCCCGGGGAAGGATTAAATGGGTTCCCCTGCCGACAAAAATAGTGGGCTCCAAGCCGGCGATGGAAAGCACAATATTCGCGAGATGACGGCTATAGTCGCTTTTAATAAAGGATTTTTCACCGAAGAGAAGCTTGACGAATTCGTTTAAAATGCCGGGATACCGTTCATCGAAATAGGAGACTGTTTTTTCGCTGAGTTTCGCCTCCTGGGCGATATGCATCAGCAGTCCTCTGTCAACCACATTGTAGTTGATCTTTTTTGCCAGAATATCTGCAATCTCGAGAGCGCCGACGCCGATTTTTCGAGAAAAACAGATCGTAGGAAAAATCGCGGGTCTCTTTTCCTTTTTTTTCTGTTCAATCCATTTTTGATCCAGATCACGAAAATACTTATCAGCCAGTTGGGAACCGGTGGGTCTTTTTTTTTCGTACATCCCCGGAATGTATTTTACACCTCCGATTTGTATAGCCATCATATACCTCCTTTTAGACTCATAATCCTATCTGAAGCGATCAATTTGCAAAGACGAAGCACTTACCATGTCCTCGGAACTATTTTATGACTGTTTTTTTTGCAACTATTATGCCACGGGGAGACAAAAGATAGATATCTCGTATATGATTGAATTATCTGTAAATATAATATATACTTCCGGAAAATTGGATTTGCTGCGGCCATCAAATCTGTCCGTTTTTTTTACAAACTGTAAAAGGAAAAAAAGCATTGCCGTTCTAGAAAGGTTCTCTTTACAGGTTGTAAAAATATCCGACAGGTTATCTATCAATTCTCCTGCCACATTTTCTTCAAATATATTTAAATAATAATTATAACAATATGTTAATGAAGTTCCTCCGGCGTTTTTATTTCTGGAATAGTTATTGCTTCCTGTCATGTTATGGACATCAAGGGGCTATACCATTTCTACTTCGTTCATTTTTCTCTATTGGAGTGTTGGCATAATGTACAGCATCTATCCCATGCAGCAGGAAAGGAAGGTTCATAATGAAGAATCAATCTCAACAAAAAGTACTGTTGACTTTTGACGGATCCGAACATGCTTTTCATGCGATAAATTATGTGAGCAAACTCACCCCCTTTCATAAAATGAAGGTTGTGCTTTTTAATGTTTTCAGCAGCATACCCGAGGCGTATGCGGATCTTGAAAAAGATCCCCAATTCAGTCGATCCGCCCGGGAAGTCAGGGCGTGGGAAATGCAGCAGAAAAAAGTGATTCAAAGCGCCATGGAGAATGCAAAGCAAAAGCTTCTCCATTCAGGCTTTTCTTCGGATGCCGTCTCCATACGAATTCATAACAAGAAAGAAGGTATTGCCAGAGACATCGTCAAGGAAGCCCGGAACGGATACGATGCAGTGATTATCGGGCGAAGGGGCACGGGTACCTATAAAGAGGTCATTGTTGGAAGTGTTGCGAAAAAGATCGTTGAAAAAGTGATTTTCCTGCCGGTTTTAATGATCGGCGAAATACCCCCTGACAACAAATTTCTATTAGCCGTTGACAACTCAGAAAATGCCATGCGGGCTGTAGATTACATTGCTCGGGTACTGCGTGGGTTCGATTTCAAAATAACCTTGTTTCATGCCATTCGAGGTGACCAATCGACGCATTCAGGTATTGCGCATCTGTTTTTCCCCAAAGAAAGCTTAGAGGATGCAGAAGCTGCTGTGATGGCTATTTTCGACAACGCAAAACGCCGTTTGGAAGATGCCGGTATTACGTCCGGTCAAATATCTACCCAATTGATTTCCGGTGTCTCCAGCCGCGCAGAAGCGATTATTAAAGAAGCGAGGGAAGGAGATTACGGCACCATCGTTTTAGGCCGAAGAGGCCTGTCCAAGGTTCAGGAATTTTTGCTGGGCAGGGTGAGTAACAAAGTCATTAGCATCATCCGAAGAAGAGCGGTATGGATCGTGACCTGATGGTTGCAAAATCCGTTAAACTACTTAAAAAAAGGAGGTTCATTATGAAGGCGATTATGGATTTCAAAAAATTCGATTTCTTTCATGCGTTTTCGGAAGATCAGTTGGGAGGACTCATGAAAGTCACGGAGAAAAAAACCTTCAAAAAAGGGACTCAAATCTACAAGGAGGGTGAACGGGCCAATCAGATTTTTATCGTTTCCAAAGGATGGGTGAAACTGCGAAAGATCGATCCGGGGAAAGATATTGATATTGCTTTTGAAAACAGAGGCAAAGGGGAGCTGTTCGGTGCGGCATGTTTTATGAAGCCCCAGGAATATACGTTGAACGCCATATGTATGGAAGACACTGAGGTTATGGCCATGAACGCGGATGACTTATTTGATCTCTTCCATAAAGATTATCAAATCGGATACCTTTTTCTAAAAGAAATCGCAAAGGTCTATTTCGAACGCTATAAAAACGTCAAAAAACAGCTTTATGGCATGTTCAAAGACCCTGCGACCATCACAGCATTGCCGGGATAAAAGACTCATCACCGAAAAAAGGTTGATTAAAAAAACAATAAAAGGAGATCCGTTATGGCAGAGAGCGTCTATAAAATCATTGAGTTGGTGGGGACCAGCCGTTCTTCATGGCACGATGCCGCTAAAAATGCAGTGGAAACAGCTTCCGGCACGCTTAAAGATCTTAGGATCGCAGAAATTACCAAGCTGGACTTGAAGATCGAAAATGGGAAAGTGGCGGCTTATCGCGCCAGGGTAAAGCTGTCCTTTAAATATGAAAAAGAATGACCCATTAAATTAAAATGGGTAACCTAAAAGAGGTGGCAGCCGAAAATCGCATGGCTTCCACCTCTTTTCGTATGGGAACCCTTCTTATCCGTTCAGAAAGGCGCAGCAGATTTCAAATGGTTGGCGATACTACAAGGTTTCAATGGCTTCATAAGAACTGAGTATTCGATCTCGAAGCAACAAAACGAGCTGTTCCAACCCGCCATTATTCCATTGACCATTTTTTCCACCACAATCAGTTTTCTTTACATTCTGAAAAAAATATCGACACCGAACTGACCCCAGCGGAAAGAGACATATAAAATAACCCATTGTAAAAGCATACATTATCAAATTTGACGCTATGGCATGTTTTTTGCGGAAGCTAAAAAGGAAAACTTCGACCGTGTTCTTTTTAAATCCCTCATTCAGGTAGACGGGAAATTAAATATGCCGAAAATTCTAATCGTCGACGACAAAAAGGTGATTCTCAAGGCGCTATATCATGAGCTGAATATTGAGAACTTTCAAGTCGTAACTTTAAACACCATCGGATTGATCTGGGCATATATAAGCGATGTGCGACCGGATTTAGTGCTTTTAGGACTTCATTCGGAAAGTTTTGACAGTTGGCAAATTTTAAATGATATCAAAAAGAGAATTCCGGATCTCCCGGTACTCATTTATATCCTCGAAAGCCACCGTTCAATGAACAGCCTCAAACAGGCCATCAGTGAAGTCCTTAAGAATGGCAGTATTTCATCGGCATTTATGTTCCATGCGCTAAGAAAACCGGAATCCGAGAAATCCGAGAAGATTGAATAATTTTTAAACAATAAGGCGAGGTTACTGTCAATGAGTGTTACGTCGTATCCCATTTTAGCACCGGATGAGGCCGCATCATACATAAAGGACGGTGATACGGTTTCATTTAGCGGGTTCAGCCCCGCCGGAGCGGCAAAAATCGTACCCAGAGCGATCGCCGCCCGTGCTCGGGATGAACACGAAAAAGGAAATCGTTTCAAAATGAGGGTGCTCACCGGCGCTTCCAGCGGACGTATCATCGATGATGAGCTGGCTCAGGCGGAAGCGGTTTCATGGCGTGCTCCGTACCAGTCGGGTTCGGTTTTACGCAAACAGATCAATCGCCAGGAGGTTGAATATGTGGACATGCACCTTTCCCATGTCCCGCAGGCTGTGGCCGAAGGTTTTTTCGGCCGCATCGACGTTGCGGTGGTGGAAGCCACAGAGATAACATCGGACGGAAGAGTATTCCTGACAACGTCCATCGGCGCTTCTCCCACGTATCTTCAATACGCCGAAAAGATCATTATTGAAATCAACAGACATCAATCTCCCCGGCTCCGCGAGATGGCGGACATCGTGGTAATGCCGCCGCCGCCAAAACGATATCCCATCCCTATCTACGAACCCCTGACGCGTATCGGTTTTCCCTATGCAGTGACTGATCCCAAAAAGGTCATCGGCCTTGTGGAAAGCGACGAGCCCGACCAGGTGATTGAATTAGCGGCACCGGATGGCAGCAGCCGCCAAATCGCCGAACACGTGGTCCGCTTTTTTTTGGAGGAGATACATAGAGGCCGGCTTCCCAAAGCATTATTGCCGATCCAGGCAGGTGTCGGGAACGTTGCCAACAGTGTGTTGGCTGCCCTGGGGAACCATCCGGATATTCCCCCTTTTAGCATGTATTCGGAAGTTTTTCAGGATGCCATGGTGGATCTCATGGCCCAAGAGAAGCTTCTGGGCGCCAGCGCTACGAGCTTGACCATCTCATCTCATAAATTAAAACAACTTGTGGCGGATACAGATTTTTTTGCTCGTCGCATTGTACTGCGGCCCCAGGAAATTTCTAACCACCCGGGCGTCATTCGAAGGCTGGGGGTCATCGCTTTGAATACGGCGATCGAGATGGATATTTACGGAAATGTGAATTCTTCGCACCTATACGGCATGGATATCATGAACGGCATCGGCGGCAGCGGCGAGTTTACGAGAAACAGCTATTTGTCCGTTTTCATGACACCTTCCATTGCCAAAGGGGGCAGGATATCTTCCATAGTCCCCATGTGCCCGCATGTGGACAATAACGAGCACTCGGTTCAAATCGTCGTTACCGAACAGGGATTGGCGGATCTCAGAGGACTAGGGCCCATGCAAAGGGCGGAACTCATCATCGAAAAATGTGCTCATCCTGCATACAGGGACTACCTTTATCGATACATACAAGATGCCAGGCTCGGGCACATTCGGCACGATCTGATACGATGCTTTGAACTGCATCGCAATTTGTTGGAACACGGCGCCATGCTTCCGGATTTAGTATATGAAAACATTTCTAAATAAATACCCCGACAAGGTTCTTTCGATGGTGTTATGGGTGGTTGCCGCCCATTCCATTTTGATGGGACTGGCACTGATTTCGCAACCCGCTATCCTAATGAAATGGTCAGGCTTTGACGCCGGATATGAACGATTTTTTCCTGCCCAGGGGGGTGTTTTTCATTTACTCATGGCTGTCGCATACTCACTGGGGGCCGTAAATTCTGAAAAGTTTCATTCTTTGATTGTCTTTTCAGTGATTGTAAAGGCCGTGGCAACCGTATTTTTGCTGATATACTGTTTTGCCGTTGAATTCAACCGGGTCATTTTGGTTTCCGGAATCAGTGACGGTGTAATGGGTATGGCGATTTTTATCGCTTTTCGCCGCTATATTTATTTTAAAACAATAAACGGCAGAGTATGAATAACGCGGAGAGCAAATTGCCGGGAATTCTGGTTACCGGGGCCTCAGGGTTTATCGGCAGACATTTTGTCATGGCCGTATCCGAAAAATTTCGCCTGTTCTGTATTGCACGCCGCAGTCAAAGAGAGGTCGGTATTCCCTTTTGTAATACCATACACTGGCTGCAGGCCGATATAACCAAGTGGAAAGAGCTGCTCAATATTTATGAATATATTAAAAGTCACGGCAATGTGGATTATGTTTTGCATTTGGCGGGATATTACGATTTCACGCAACAGGAAAATCCGGTATATGAGCAGGTGAATGTCATTGCCACGCGGTATCTGCTTGAGTTGTCAAACATGCTGAAAGTGAAACGTTTTATTTTTTCCAGTTCAGTGGCTGCGTGCAATTTTCCGCCCAAAGGCAAAGCCATAACCGAAGAAAGTCCTGCCGACGGCGATTTTCCTTATGCTTGCAGCAAGCGGCGAGCGGAATTGCTCATCAAAGAGTATTCGGAATCCTTTCCATGTTCCATCGTCCGTCTGGCCGCCGTATACAGCGACTGGTGCGAATATCCCATGTTATATATGCTGTTAAAGCACTGGCTATCTAAAAACAAGATTATGTCGAGAGTTGTGGCCGGTCACGGCGAATCGGCCATACCCTATATCCATATTCGGGATCTCATTAAACTGTTTCTCAGAATTATCGACATCAGCGACACCCTTCCTCAACTGGGCCTTTATATTGCCGGTCCTACCGGGAGTGTTTCGCATAATGCGCTTTTTAAAACCGCCACGCGTTACTATTACGGACATGATGTGAAGTCGTTTAAAATCCCCAAATTTTTTGCGAGAATGGGATTTTATGTTCTTTCTTTTTCAGGATGGTTGATTGGAAAGGAAATGCTCGAAAAGCCGTGGATGGTCGAATACATTGATAAAAACCTGACCATTGATGCTTCGGCAACCTACACGGCTTTAGGCTGGAAGCCGACCCCCCGGTATCATATATTGCGGCGTCTTCTCTATTTAACCGAAAAAATGACCAGCCAGCCGAAAGAATGGATATATCGCAACGAAATCCTTTTATATCGCCCTGCTTACAGAAGAAGCACTCGAATCTATGATATTTTGATAGAATTACGCGAACCCATCATCCAAAAAATTGTTCAAGAAGTAATAAAGCCGGCCAATACACGTCAATTCTCCAATTATCTGAATATGGATCGCGAAATGATGAAATGGCACATTATGCTGAATTATCAAATAATCGCCGCAACGGTCAGAAGTAGAGAGCGGTCCATTATACCAGCGTTCGCTAAAGAGGTTTCCCGTAGACGGCATGCCGAGGGTTTCCCGGTAAAAGAAGTCAAAGCATTGATGGTATTGACCGGGAAAACCATGGAGACATTTCTGCTTAAGAGGCCGGAATTAAAGGATTCGAAACAACGGGTGGATGACTATATTGTTTTGACGTCGCAGTTTGCCGCAGACGAATTTGAAGATGCATATGAGATTCTTGAATCGCAACCCACGGACCCAGCAGCTGCCATAACACCGATAGAATCACTGACGAGCTTTGAAAATATGAAGCTGATTGTCGCGCAACTTGAAGATATCGGTGCGGATCTGTTTTCATTTCATTCAAAAGGAGAAGTCGTGTTCAAAAAATACGGTGCTTTGATAAAATTAAACGCTCCAAATAAATAAAAGCTGCGGTTGCCATTTCCTTTTTACACCTTGTAAAAAAAATCGACATCTATTTTCTGCACGATGTTTTCAAATATTGCTCTCCTGTCTTAAAAACACTTTTTATTTCAATTGATTGATGAAGTTTCAGACAACGATTTCATCTGGCATAGCGATTGCTTCATGATAAGGCAGTTTATTCTTTTCGTTTAACGAGACGAGTTTTTGAGCCATGAGTGCGATTCATCTGGATAAAATTTTTCACCCAAAGTCCATTGCCGTGATCGGTGATGATTCACCGGGAGGACGGATTTTTACTACCCTGGTGCATAACCTGATTGAAGGCGAATATTCCGGCGGTGTCTATCCGATTCATCAGCGCCACAAAAGAATTTGGAAACAACCTGTTTATCCACGTCTTTCAGCGCTGAGTTGCGAGGTGGATCTGGCCGTCCTTGTGGGATCCGTGAATTCAGCACCTCGTGTTATCCAAGAGTGCATCGATGCAAAGGTGAAAGGCCTGGTCATGATTTCGGCCGGGGGTAAAGAGGCCGGGAACAGA
The DNA here is from genome assembly GCA_049583675.1 of Desulfobacterales bacterium. Taxonomy (GTDB): domain Bacteria; phylum Desulfobacterota; class Desulfobacteria; order Desulfobacterales; family UBA11574; genus UBA11574. The sequence continues at coordinate 7,909 of JBAUWG010000432.1, forward strand.
AACCAGGAGATGGTGGCATCCGCCGTCAATGCGGCGAAACGTCAAGGGCTTCGCATTATCGGGCCGGATTGCCTCGGGATAATTTGCTCCGGTTCCAAGCTCAATCTCAGTTTTTCGAGTCATACCCCGCCTCCCGGAAAAATGGCATTTGTCTCCCAGAGCGGCGCAATTTGCGTCTCGGTTCTCGATCTTTGCCTTAGAGAACATGTCGGTTTCAGCTATTTTGTGAGCCTTGGATCCATGATGGATGTGGATTTCGGGGATATTATCGATTATCTCGGAGGAGATCATCATGCCGGCAGTATTGTCATATTTGTCGAGAGCATTCCGCGGATTCGAAATTTCATGAGTGCAGCCCGGTCGGTATCCCGAATCAAACCGATCATCGCGCTTAAAGCCGGTCGGACCGCGGCGGGAGCGTTGGCGATTGCGTCTCATACCGGCAGGATAAGCGGGGAAGATGCCGTATATGATGCGGCTTTCGAACGTGCCGGGATCGTTCGGGTTAAAACCTTTGAAGAACTTCTCGACTGTGTGGGGCTTTTGGCCAAACAGCCGCGGCCTTTGAAGCCCGGCTTGGCCATCGTCACCAATGCGGGCAGCCCGGGAGTTATGGCTGTTGATGCGCTTGCCGACCATGGTGTGGATCCGGCAATTTTAGCTTCTGAAACCATTTCCAAATTAGATGAGCTTCTCCCTCCCGGATGGAGCCGTACAAACCCGGTGGATATTCTGGGAAATGCCACTCCGGAGCGGTATGAGAAAGCCGTGGACATCTGTCTAAAAGATCCCGCAGTGAAAGGTCTTTTGATCATCCTCGCTCCCCAGGCTTTAACACGGCCGACCCAAGTGGCCGAATCTTTGGCCGGTGTTATAAAAAGAACCTCTTTTCCGATATTCGTTTCGTGGATGGGTGGGAAACAAATGGAGATCGGGCGGGATATTTTTAATCGTAAGGGAATACCGACATTTGAGACGCCGGAACGAGCGGTAAGGGCGTTTATGGATCTTTATCGTTACTCAAAAAACCTCGAAGTGCTTTTGGAGACGCCGCCAAAATTTGACCGAAAGATTGAATTTGATTTTAAAAGCGCGCAAATTCAGATCCAAAAAAAACTCTCACAAAAAGCGTTGTGTCTGATTTCAACAGAAGCAAATGATTTGTTGAACGCCTACGGCATTCCTGTTTATCCGGCGAAAACATCACTCTCCGGCCAAGAGATTCAACAAAAAACACTGCAGTACGAACTGGCGATGGGTTCGAGAAAGGATCTGGATTTCGGACCGGTCATTTTTTTCGGTTTGGGGGGTGTTTTGGCTGAAGTGCTGAACGATCGATCCGTTGCGCTGCCTCCGTTGAATCGTCTGTTGGCCAGAGAGCTCATGAAAAAAACAAAAATATATACGCTGCTGAACGGTTTCAAAAATTATCCCCCATGCAATTTGACCCTGCTCGAAGAAATTTTAATTCGACTGGCTCAAATGGTAACGGATTTTCCCGAGATCGACGAAATCGACATCGATCCCCTGATCGTCACTGAAAACGATATCTGTGTGAAAAACGCCCGGATCGTTTTAGAATCGTCCATGATAAAGGCGCACGGTCACCTGGTCATAAGCCCTTATCCCAACCAGTATGAAACGCGAATCAACCGTGAAGGTGTCGGGGAGCTGTTCATTCGGCCCATTCGGCCAGAGGATGCTCCGCTGCTGGTGCAGCTTTTTGAATCTCTTTCACAACAGAGCATTTATTTTCGGTTTTTCAGTCCGTTAAAAAGGCTTCCTTCGGCTATGCTCGCCCGGTTCACGCAGATTGACTATGACAGGGAAATTGCACTGGTTGCGCTTTTAGGAACCGAACCCAAGGAGAAGATGCTGGGCGTTGCCCGTGTGATTACCAATATTTACAATCGAAAAAGCGCGGAATTCGCCGTCGTCGTAAATGATGCGTGGCACGGGAAAGGCATCGGCGCAGAACTTCTCAAACGATGCCTTTTGATTTCAAAAGAACGCGGGATCGAAAATGTATGGGGACTTGTTTTGCCTGAAAATACCCAAATGCTGGCTTTGGGGAAAAAGTTGGGTTTTACGGCAAAAAAGATGGTTGGGGAAAGCGATTATGAATTGAATATAGATTTGACAAAGCTTTAGGCATTTTTAACTTGTTCGGCTTCAAGTAAACCAACCCCTTCCAGGGGTTAAATCAAAGCCGGCCCTCAGTGGTCGGAGATTAACGAATATTAAGGAGGATAGCCATGTTGGTCAAAAATTGGATGAGCAAACCGGCTGTTACCATTGATGTGAACGAGTCCATGAATGATGCAATTAAGCTGCTTAAAAAACACAACATCAAAATGCTGCCAGTGATGGAAAAAGGCAAACTCATTGGGATTATAACCGATCGGGATATCAAAAGGGCGTCTGCTTCCGATGCCACGACCCTGGAAATTCATGAACTGCTATATTTAATTTCAAAAATCAAAATTAAGGAGATCATGACCAAAAATCCCGCTACGGTTCCTCCCGACTATACCATTGAAGAAACGGCGGAACTTCTTTTAAAGCATAACATTTCGGGAGTGCCGGTGGTGGATCATTACGGAATGGTGGTGGGTGTGGTGACTCAGAATGACATTTTCAAAGCTATTATCTCACTGACCGGCGCTGAAAAAAGAGGCATCCAATTCGGCATGGAGGTAGAGGATCGGCCGGGCGCCATAAAAGAAGTGATGGATATCATTCGGGAATACGGTGGACGAACGGCGAGCATCCTGACGTCCTACGACATGGTTCCCGAAGGATTTCGCCGGGTGTATATCCGCATGTATGGCATCGATCGGTTCAAAATCAATAGACTCAAGGAAGCGCTGAAAGCGAAAGCACGACTTTTATATATGGTGGACCGCCGTGAAGTCACCAGAGAAACATTTTAGTTTATCCATAAGGGCTGATGCAAAAAGCATTTAATTTGCTGATTGTTGATCGCAATCCGCATATCAGAAATTTTTTGAAGCGAGAATTTCAATCCGAAGGGTACACTGTTGAACTCGCGAAAAACAGCAGGGAACTGGTGGATCTGATTTACAGTCCCGCACCCATCGATCTTGTTATTATCGATCCAAATATCCCTGATGTCAGCCAGCTGAATTTGTTCAAGAGCCTTGAAGATCGAGTCCCTCCGCTGCCCTTTGTGATTCACAGTGATCTGATTGATTATCTCGAATCCACTTCACATATCAGTAAAGCAGCCTTTGTTCCCAAACAAGGGAGCAGCAGCGAAACCTTGAAAGATGTGGTTTGGAGCCTTTTGAATGAATCGGGCCTGAAAAAGTTCAAGACGCCCGATGGTTGAGAAAAAGCACGTGCTCAGATCGCTGACTCTCTGAGCACGTTTGAAATAAGAGCAGAGGCTTTTCGGAGATGAAGCAGAACGGATATCAAAAAATCGACTATTACCGATCTTTAACCCGGAAAATGATCCTGACCATCATCATTGTTTCAATTACTCCCTTGATCCTGGTGGGAAGTATCATCCTATACCGGTTCCACGTGTCCTATCATGAAAAAGTGGAAGCTCATCTTCAAGAATTGGTGCTCAAGCACAAACAAACCATCGACAATTTTTTAAAGGAAACGCTGGGAGATATCCGGTTCCTGGCGGAAACCTTTAGTTTTGATGAGCTCAAAGACGCTTCTTTTCTACAAGACAGGCTGAATTCGCTGCAACAATCTTTCGGCCCTGTATTTGTAGATATGGGTGTTGTCAATTCGCGAGGACTCCAGGTGGCGTATGCCGGGCCTTTCAGACTCGGGGAAGCATTATATTACGAGGCCGACTGGTTTAAAAGGGCCATGAAGACACGGTATTTTGTCAGTGATGTGTTTTTGGGTCTTCGCGGACTTCCTCATTTTATTGTTGCAGTAAAAAATAACTGGAAGGGCGAACCGTGGATTTTGCGGGCGACCATTGATTTCGTGGCGTTTAACGATTTTGTAAAAAACATCCGTATCGGTGAAACCGGCTTTGCCTATATCCTTAACAGAGAAGGAAAATTTCAAACCAAACCCTTTTTCAATGTCGCCCCCAAAAATGAACCCTATCGAGACTTTCTGAAGATCAAGGAAGATGATCCGCAAAAAGTCCATATCATAGAAAAAAAAGACGACTCCGGTAAAAAAATGATCTACGTCGCGTCCTTTTTAAAAGATGGGGATTGGCTGCTGGTTTATCAGCAGAATCATCGTGACGCCTATTTGGATTTCTACAAAGCGTTTATCGTCGCCGTCATGATTATGGTGCTCGGCGCTTGTGGAATTGTTTGTGCCGCGCTGATCCTTTCCAAGAGAATGGTCCGTCGTATTTCCGTGGCGGACAAAGAAAAGGAAATGATGGACAAACAGATCATAGAAACCGGTAAACTGGCATCTATCGGTGAACTGGCCGCAGGTATCGCCCATGAAATCAACAACCCCGTGGCCATTATGGTGGAAGAGGCCGGCTGGATAAAGGATTTGCTGGAAGAAGAGGAATTGGGTAAAAGCGAGAACCTATATGAATTTGAAAGGGCGTTGAATCAGATTAAGGCCCAAGGGCGGCGGTGCAAGGAAATTACGCATAAGCTGCTGAGCTTTGCAAGAAAAACCGATTTCAGGGTTCAAAAAACCCATATCAACGGGTTGATTGCGGAATTAGTCTCGCTTTCGGAACAAAGAGCAAAATACGCAAAAATAACGATTCATACGGATTTTCAAAATGATCTTCCCGCTACGGTTCTGGCTCAGTCGGAAATGCAGCAGGTTCTTTTGAATCTGATCAACAATGCCATCGATGCCATGGAAAACCAGGGGGGTGAATTGACAATATCCACCCGGTTTGAATTGGACGAAGGTATTATTGTTATTGAAGTTTCGGACAACGGGCCCGGAATTCCGGAAGCCAACCTTTCCAGAATATTCGAGCCGTTTTTCACCACAAAAGCGGTGGGAAAAGGAACCGGTCTCGGATTGTCCATTTGTTACGGCATCATTCAAAAAATGGGGGGCCGGATAGAGGTGAAAAGCCGCATCGATTCAGGGACCACGTTTTACATTCGTCTGCCGGTGCAAGGCGCGCCTGAAAGCTGAGAGACGGAAGAAGGGTCAAAGCTCGAAGCTGAAAGGAGAGAAAGACTTCTACTCTAATGGCGTCAAAACGCGATTTAGCGTTATTTGTTATCGATTAATGGTTAATGGTTTTTATAATTTCAGAATAAGAAGAGATATCTCACCACTGATTTGACTATAAAAAATATGGCATTTCTTTTCGAATAACGAATAACCAATAACTTCAATTGAGCGTTTTCAGCTCAATTAAAAGGTCACTTCTGATGTTTGAAGACAAAAACAAACCGCTGAAAATCCTTCTTGTGGATGATGAAAAAGGGTTTGTGGACGTGATTTCCAAAAGGATGTCCAAGCGGAACATTGACGTCACCAAAGCTTACGGCGGTAAGGATGCGTTGCAGGCTTTGAGGAAGACAGATTTTGATGCGGTGATCCTGGACCTGAAAATGGAAGATATGGGCGGCATCGAACTTTTAAAGATCTTTAAAAAAATCGTTCCGGATTTGCCCATTATTATGCTCACGGGTCACGGTTCCGAAGAAGCGGCCAGAGACGGCATGAAATTCGGCGCTTTTGATTACCTGACAAAACCTTGTGATTTTGAGGAACTCATTGCAAAAATAAAAGATGTAGTTTCATCCGGGAGGTGACGAAATTGGAAGCCTTGAAAGTACTTTTTGTAGATGACGAAATCGATTTTTTGGAAACGCTGATGAAGCGGATGAAAAAACGCGGTGTGGAGGTTGCGGGGGTCGGAAGCGGCGAAGAAGCACTCGATTATTTGAACAAAAAGCCGGTGGATGTAGTGGTGCTGGATGTCAGAATGCCGGGTATCGATGGAATAAAAGCGTTAAGAGAGATTAAGAAGATCGATCCTTTGGTGGAAGTCATTATGTTAACCGGCCATGCCAGTATCGAAGCGGCCATAGAAGGTATGGCATCGGGCGCTTTTGACTATCTCATGAAACCGGCGGATTTTGATGAGCTTCTTTACAAGCTTCAGGACGCTTTTAAAAGGAGAACCATACAGAAACAAAAAATTGAAAAGCTCGGGAATCTCAAACTGACGGACCAAAAGAAAGGAGCGATATTGACATGAATTTTTTTAAACAGTGGGGACAATTTATGATGATGGGTGCAAGGGCTCATGCGCGATGGGAGATTGGGGTGTCAAACACCATTTTTAGAGATAGAAAGCGGCTTTTAATTTTGGTGCTGCTGACCATCCCCGTTATCTTGGGAGGCATAGCGTTTGCAGACCAGATCGGCGGCGCATTGCCGAAATTATTGGGTGGCAAAAAAGCTTACAGCCCTGCATTTTACAGTACCGGCATATTCGTCGTTTCCATTCTCATCGGCATGGGCGCCGGGCTGATTACCGGCTGCATCGGTGCCGGTGGCGGATTTATCATTGCACCGGCGTTGATGAGCGCCGGCGTTAAAGGCATTTTAGCGGTGGGAACCGACCTGTTCCATATTTTTGCAAAAGCCATCATGGGAAGCGTCATCCACCGGAAATTGGGGAATATTTCCGTGGCGCTGGCCATGGTCTTCTTAATCGGCGCCATTATCGGCGCCACCGTCGGCGGCGTCATTAACCGTGTGCTGTATGCCATCAATCCCATTCTCAGCGACGCGTTTATCACGACCGTGTATTCGCTGATGCTCGGTTTCCTGGGAAGTTATGCCATGACCGACTTTCTCAAGGCAAAAAGGGCCGAACGCAAGGGATTTCACGGAAGGGAGATCCACGGGAAAAAAGATGAAGGAGCGGAAATAGGGAACCTGCCTCAAAAGCTCCAGGCGGTTAATTTGCCGCCTAAAATCAAGTTCGATTATGATCTCACACCGGAGGGGAGAAGTATTTCGTGGGTATTTCTGGTCTTAAGCGGCGGTTTGGTGGGATTTATGGCTGCCATTATGGGCGTCGGCGGCGGCTTTTTAACATTTCCGATTTTTGTTTATGTTCTCGGGGTTTCGTCCATGACCACCGTGGGGACGGATATCTTTCAGATTGTGTTCACCGCAGGCTACGCCTCAATCAGCCAGTACGCGATCTACGGGTTTATTTTTTATACCCTTGCCATGGGGATGCTGCTGGGCTCCCTGGTGGGGATCCAGGTTGGGGCCATTGTAACCAAGGTCGTTCGCGGCATCACGATCCGCGGTTTCTACGCCATGGCGGTCCTCGCCGGTTTTGTTAACCGTGCCTTTGCCCTGCCGGCCAAACTGGGCGCCATGGATATCATCAAAATATCAAAAGGAACCGGGGCGCTGCTGGAAAAAATCGGCGTATGGGCATTTTTTGTTGTCATACTGGGATTTGCGGTATGGGTAACCGGTACGTTTTTAATGAATATCCGAGCATTGAAAGGATTGGAGGCTGAATCATGAAAGATAAAAAGAAAGAACTTTACATTGGCTTCGGATTGTTGATCGGATTTATTGTCATATTGATTATTATCTTTTCCCCGGTCTTTAATGGGCAAAACGGTCTGAAATATCTGGACAACCTGTACAATTCCATTTCAAAGGGTTCGGCCTATTACATTCCAAAGGTGAAAGCGGTAACCGATAAGTTTTTAGGCAGATCCGTCAGTGCGACGATTGACATGGCAGACGAGAAACAGGCGCAGCAGACAGCCGCATTGTTTGTACGAGGCGGCGCACAGGTCAATATATCCGGAAGCCAATTGAAAATTGAGGGAGATTTGGGGAAAATCCTTGCCAACTGCCTTTGGGATGCAGACCGGATGTATGTGAATGACGGACAGGCGATTTCTTCAAAATACGGTTACAACGAAAGACAGGTTCTCTTTAACTGGTGGCAGGCACTTACTGCAATGGATAAGGTTTTAAAAAAGCAAAAACAGTTCCAGGAAGCAAAAACTGTCGATTTGGTTGTAAAAAAAGCGGTGGAGACGTCGTACAACTACTACCGGATCGAGGCTCAGAAAATATCCGACCGCGCTTTCATTGTCTTATTTTCTTT
>JBAUWG010000433.1:0-2197 GCA_049583675.1 Desulfobacterales bacterium
TTTTGCCCGATCTCGGCGTTATGCTCAAAAAATAATCCTCGGAATATCAACTATATGCCTGTGGTTATTTTTTTCGCATGCCTTGATCTCGAACAAAAATCCTCATTTATGGATGGACACTAAATAACTCAAGTTCAAATAAAGGACAAGACCTCAAGGAAATACTGCTTCCAGAGGCCTTGTTTTATCATCCGTAACTGTCGATACTATGAATTGAGTATCTTCTTGGCGCTTTCGTCATTGACAGCCGTACAGTGCGGGATGCCGGTTTCCATTGCGGTTTCCCGGTTGCCGGAGAAAATGTTGTTGCGGTTAATCTTGTCGAGAGAAAAATTTCTTACGCCGGCCATAAGTTGCTGCAAACCACAGGCCAATTTGTCTGCCAGGGTCCAGAAGGCGATGGCGCCGTAAGGAATATTTTTCATTTCTTTTTTGCCGACCTTTTTCTGTATATCAAAATATGATGCAAATATCTCTTCGGCCTTGGTTCCAATGTTGGTGACGGACTTCGGGAGTTTGTCCCAATTTCCGTATACTTTTTCTTTTCTATCCGGCTTCAAAGCGCCTTCTATGTTGGCGCCGACAAATCCGGGAACCATGATCGCTCTGCCCATACAAATGAGTTTCGTGTATGGAGCTCCCAGAGCCAATCCTTTAAAGATGCTGTCTTCAAGGGCAAATCCTCCGGCAAATGACATATCGACGACCCTTTCTCCCTTGGCCGCCAGCATGTTTGCATATTCATGGGCTTTAGAATGGATAAGTATCGAAGGCACCCCCCAGCTTTGCATCATGTTCCACGGGCTCATACCCGTGCCGCCTCCGGAGCCGTCTATGGTCAAAAGATCGAGTTTTGCATCCGTTGCAAATTTAATGGCCATAGCCAGTTCCTCCATTCCGTACGAACCGGTTTTTAAAGAAATACGATTAAAACCAAGGCTTCTCAGATAATCAACACTTTTCATAAAGTCTTCACGGACTTCCGCCACTGTATAAAAACTGGTGCCGCCCAAACGGCTGTGGCGTGCAAAGGATTTAATGGCACCTTCTTTAAATGCCTGCTGCACTTCGGGTTTTGTAGGATCGGGATCGACAATATAGCCTCGCTTTTTTAGAAAAACAGCGTAATCCAGGCTGGTGACTTGTATTTCACCGCCGATGTCTTTGGCGCCTTGTCCCCATTTCAGTTCTATAATACATCTATCGCCGTATTTTTCCGCTACGAATTCCGCCACACCGTTGCGAGTATCTTCGACATTCAACTGAACGATGATGGCGCCGTAACCGTCGTAATAGCGAAGGTAAGTATCGATACGGCGTTCAAGTTCGGGCGAGCTCTTTATTTTCCCTTTTTTGGCTTTACCGTTGCCGATGATTGATTTTCGGTCAACACCCACAACATTTTCGCCGATGACCACCGGTATACCGATCAAAGCCCCGCCGATGGCAAATGAATCCCAGTATTTTTCGGCAATAAAGGTCGATCCCAGGGCTCCGGTCATCAATGGGATACGCGTTTTGGTTTTATTTTCATACCCAAATGCTGTTGAAAGATTGACATTGGGGAAGATACAGTCATCCGCATCGTCGGATAAACTCTTTTCCAGGCCGCGAGAACCGTAAGCATGACCTTGAATTCGCAACGAGTTATACGAAACGCCCACATGCGTCGTGTTGTTCGCGCCGGCCGTCACCATTCCGAAATCTCTCGGATAAAGCAATTTTCGCCCCACAAGGCTGGATAGCCAAGTTTCACATTTGCCCATACAATCCGAGCGGCAAAGTGTGCACAGGCCGGATTCAGCGACATTCCCACGATTAGTCGTTCCCAATGCGTCGTTATTTTTTGAAAATCTCATTTTTAGACTCCTTTCCATTGGTATACTCTTACTATAAAAAGAACAAAAAAGGCGCTTTCCCTCGACAGGAAAGACGCCTTTGTCTTTAATTAATAGATTTCACACGCCGTTGTGCAAAATTTAAATTGTGCTAAAATTTTAAATTATTTTTTAGCATTACTTATCAATATGTCAAGTGAAAATTTATTATAAATTAAAAAATTATGTATATATAATAATAGCTAATTTAGATTCTTGGCAAAATGCAAGATCATCTCGTGGGCAAAAGGAGCATTATTGCATTAATACGAATAGTTATGTATAAAAAGAGATCTTTTGAAAAATAATAACAGTGGTTG
>JBAUWG010000434.1:0-1873 GCA_049583675.1 Desulfobacterales bacterium
CCTTAAACATCCGGTTTAGCTATGTTTTTATGTAGTCTTCTTTGACTTGACTTGTTTTAATTCGATAAAGGAGGGGGCTCCCCTGACGAGAGCATGGGTCAGAAAAGAAAAAATGATTGGTGCAAACCGTCATTTTTTTGACAATGAAATTTCTCCAGCGGCCGATTTGAATGAAAGATCATATAAAATCCTTCAGCCAACGAAAACACACTTATGCAGAAGCAGCTTTATCGATTTCTATATTCTGTTTTTTGATCTTTGCCACCAAGGTTGTCCGGTTAATATTAAGAAGTTTTGCAGCTTTGGATTTTACCCAGTTGCTTTTCTCCAAGGCTTCAAGAATAATCCTTTTTTCATAATCTTGAACCGCTTCATTAAGATTTAATTCATCCCCGAGGATCACTTCCTCGTCCGAACGACTCGTTTCGCTGACGTCTCTTATGTTCTCAGGCAGATCATCCATATCCACCACCGGACCTTCGCAAAGGATGGTAAGCCTTTTTAATACGTTTTCAAGCTCTCTGACGTTTCCGGGCCAGTCATATGCCCACATTGAATCCATAGCAGACTGAGAAAAACCCGTTATCTTTTTGTCTTTTGTTTTCTGAAATTTTTTGAGAAAAAAGTCGATGAGCAACGGAATATCCGATCTGCGTTGTTTTAAGGACGGTACCTTGATCGGAATAACATTCAATCGATAATAGAGGTCTTCTCTGAATTTTTCCATATTAATGGCGACTGTCAGATTTTTATTGGTGGCTGCGATAAATCTGAGGTCTACATGGAGCGTTTTTGTTCCGCCCACTCTTTCAAATTGCTGTTCCTGTAATACTCTCAACAGCTTTATTTGCAATGCAGGACTCATTTCTCCAATTTCATCCAGAAAAACAGTTCCGCCGTTAGCCATTTCAAATCGACCGATCCTTTTTTTGTAGGCACCTGTAAATGCACCTTTCTCGTGTCCAAAGAGTTCACTTTCCAATAAGGCTTCAGGAACAGCACCACAATTAATAACAACCAGCGGTTTATCACTCCTTTGGCTGTTATAATGAATCGATCTGGCGATCAATTCCTTGCCCGTACCACTGGCGCCGGTAATCAGAACTGTTCCGTCTGTATCAGATACCTTTTCAATAAGATCGTATATTTTTTTGATGACCTGACTGGTCCCGATAATATTCTTATAATGATATTTTCCTTTTAATTCCTTCTTAAGCCTTATATTTTCTTCTTCAAGATTTTTAAACTTAAGGGCTTTTTCAACAATAATAAGAAGTTCGCTAGGGGAAACCGGTTTTGTGATATAATCGAAAGCGCCTCTTTTAATGGCTTTGACGGAACTTTTAATGGTTCCATGGCCGGTAAGAATAATGCACATGGTTCTGGATGCCCTTGATTTTACATGCTCAAGAACTTGCATGCCGTCCACATCAGGCATCATCAGATCGGTTAATACCATGTCATAATCATTACTTTCCAGTTTTTTGATCGCCGATTCTCCCCTGGAAACCGTTTCAACCTCATATTCATTCGTCTCCAGTATATTGGCAATAAGTTTCAGCACTTCCGGATTATCATCAACGATTAAAATTTTTGCCATGATATGTTCTCTTGAAGTTAATCAGACCTTAAACATCATACATTGGGGAAAATTTCGCCACAAAGCGCTTTTTTCGTTTTTCTGCGACATTAAACTTATTTAATATGCTAATATTTAAAACAAATCAAGGGGAAAAAAGATTCCCGCTCTTATGGGGATTCAGGCTCAAGGAAGGGTTTCTGCTTTAGCGAGATTAACCGCATGAATACATTGAGTATTTTTATAATATATTCGCGACCGAACTTTGACAATTTGATTTTTTGCGCTTAACCC
>JBAUWG010000435.1:0-6507 GCA_049583675.1 Desulfobacterales bacterium
ACCGGGGCATGTGGTAAATTCTAATAAATATAAAACGCTTAAGGAGATGGTACAGAAAATGGATTTTGAACTGACAAAAGCACAAAAAGAAATTCAGAAAGCCGCTATAGATTTTGCAAAAGGTGAATTTGACAAAGATCTTGCTCTTGAGTTGGATAAAAAGCACGAGTTTCCGGAAAAGATATGGAAAAAAGCCGCTGAGTTAGGGTTTGTCGGCATTCACTTTCCGGAACAATATTCAGGGCAGGGGCTCGGTGTTTTGGAGAATATCCTTGTTGCCGAAGCGTTTTGCAGCAGGGATTCCACCATCGGCAGCGCCTTGATATTGGCCGGTTTTGGATCTGAATGTGTTTTGCGGTTCGGCAGCGACGCCCTTAAAGAAAAATTTTTACCGCCGGTGGCAGAAGGTAAAATGCTTTCTGCAGGAGCGTTTACAGAACCCGACCACGGGTCCGACATTACATCAATGAATACGACAGCGCAAAAGGATGGCGGGGAATGGATCATCAACGGTTCAAAAATATTCATCACCAACGGTGAGATTGCCGGCTTTTACTGCGTTCTCTGCCAGACCGATCCGGTCTGCAAACCAGCCTACCGTGGAATGAGCTTGATCCTGGCGGAGGCGAAACGCGAGGGAGTTTCCGCGACGGATGTCGGTGAAAAAATGGGGATCCATATGATGTCCACGGCAGAGGTCAATTTTAAAGATGTCCGTGTGCCGTCTTCAAATCTTATTGGAAAAGAAGGAAAGGGCTTTTATCATGTCCTCGAATTTTTTGATGAAAGCAGAATCCTCATCGCCGCTCAGGCCCTTGGAACCGCCCAGGGTGCGTTTGATCGGGCATTGACCTACGTGAAACAGAGGGAGCAGTTCGGAAAAAAAATTGCGCAGTTCCAGGTCACTCAGCACAAATTGGCTGATATGGCCACCAAAATTGAACTGGCCAGGCTGATTACGTATAAAGCCGCATGGAATTTTGACCAGGGCCGTATCGACCCCAAATTGACATCCATGGCCAAAATGTTCGCCGCCCGCACGGCGGTGGAAGTTTCCGATGAAGCCATTCAGTTGCTTGGCGGATACGGATACATGGCTGAATATGAAGTTGAACGGTTTTACCGTGATGCCAAAATCACGGAAATTTATGAGGGGACCCGGGAGATTCAAAAAAATACCATTGCCGGCGCGGTTATCGGGAAGTTGAAGTAAACCATCGTTAAAAAAGGAGGTTTTTATGTTGAATATCATCAAAAAGACCATGTTGACCGGCATCGGTTTGGCCCTCATTGCAAAAGATGAGGTGGAAGATCTGGCCAAAGAACTGATCAATAAGGGTAAAATGTCTGAGAACGAAGGAACGAAATTTCTGGAAGATCTTCAGAAAAGGTATGACGAGACCCAGACAAAGCTGGAAGAAAAGGTTCAGCACGCGGTGAAAGATTTTATGAAAAAGGCCGATGTCGTTACCGGAGACGAGTTGAAAGCGTTGAAGAAGGAAATCAGAGAACTCAAAAAGGCAATGGGCGAGAGAGGGGATTCCGCCGATCAAGAATGAGTTTTGCCATAAGGATTACCATCAATTTCGAATAACGAATAACAAATCACCGACAACTTCAATGGGGCCTTTTTTGCTCAATTGAGAATTTACGAGACGGAAGCACAAACCACATACTTTCCAAATGCTGAGTATAAGAAAAATCGGTGTCGTAGGCCGAACCTACCGTAATCTTAACCGATACCGTCAAATATTGGCGATTCTTATTAAGTTCGGCTTTGGCGATCTGATAGAACTGCTGAAGATCGATCAGTACATCGAGGTCGGACTCCAGCTCATATCCAGAAACCGGCGGCATCCCAATGAAAAGCTTTCCAGGGCCGAAAGGGTGAGAATGGCCTTTGAGGAACTGGGCCCCACCTACGTAAAGCTCGGTCAGGTCCTTTCTACGCGGCCGGATCTCATTCCCGTTGATTTCACACAGGAACTTGCCAAACTTCAGGATAAAGTCCCGCCTTTTTCCTTTGATTCAGTAAAAATGACCCTTGAAGAAGAGTTCGGCAAACCCCTTGAAGATCTTTTTATTTTTATTGATAAGACCCCTTTTGCCTCTGCATCCATCGGACAGGTTCATCGTGCGGAGTTGGAGAACGGCGAAATGGTGGCGGTGAAGGTCCAGCGGCCAGGCATCAAAAAAATCATAGAGATCGATCTCGAGATCATGCTTCATTTGGCAACACTGGTGGAACGGAACATCACAGAAATGGCCTTATATCGACCGGTTAAAATCGTGGAAGAATTTGCCAGAACCCTCGAGCGTGAAATCGACTATATCATAGAAGCCGGCAGTATGGAACGATTTGCGCGTCACTTTCTGACGGACGCCACCGTTTATATTCCAAAAGTATATCGGGACATTTCCACCGATCGGGTGCTCACTATGGAATTGGTGGACGGCATCAAGGTGTCGGATATCGATAAACTTGAATCCGCTGAACTCGACCTAAAGATGATTACTGTCCGTGGGGCCGATTTTTACCTTAAACAGGTATTTGAACTCGGTTTTTTCCACGCGGATCCCCACCCCGGGAATATTTTCATCCTTCCGGAAAATATCATCTGTCTCATCGACTTTGGTATGACCGGTGCAGTGAATCGTGAGACCAGAGAAGATTTCGTCGATTTGATCGACGGCATTATCCGCCGGCAAGAAGTAAAAGTAAGCCAGGTGCTGTTGAAGCTGACCCACTGGGAAGAAGAGCCCCATGTCAAACAGCTTGAAAGAGATGTATCAGATTTCATGGGACAGCACCTTTACAAACCGTTGAAAGACATTGAAGTGGGCAAACTTTTGAGCCATCTGCTCGATCTGGCTTCCCGTCATCGTCTGATGATTGCACCGGATATCTTTCTCATGATGAAAACATTGACAATGATGGAGGGGGTGGCGCTGGCACTCGATCCGAATTTTGACATGATCGCGCGGGCCGAACCGTTCATAAAACGAATCAAACTAGCCCGGTTTCATCCCGGAAGGATTGTGGATGATATGCTTCAACTCGGATCTCAACTGCTGCAATTCGGCCGGCAGTTTCCTAAAGATATATTGGAAATTACACGGCTGATGCGAGAGCAGAAACTGGCCTTGAAAATGGAGCATAAAGGGTTTGAGACCATGCTGGCGACCCATGACAGGATCAGCAACAGAATATCGTTTTCCATCATCATTGCCGCACTGATCATCGGTTCCGCGCTGATCGTTATTTCGGAAATTCCGCCACTTTTTTTCGGTATCTCTTTGATCGGGATCATTTTATTTTCAACCGCAGCCATCATGGGAATCTGGCTTCTCATCGCGATTTTAAAAAAGGGAAGGCTTTAGTGAGTGTTCAGTGTTCAGGAGGGTAGTCCTCCCTGTTCACTATCCCCTGTGCCCGGGTTTTGCTTTTCCTGAACACTGAACACTTATTACATCATGGTATATCCGGGACCTTCTCCTCCTTCCGGGCATGTCCATGTGATATTGTCATAAGGGTCTTTTGTATCACAGGTTTTGCAGTGAAGGCAGTTGGAAGGATTCAATTTGAGCCGGCGTCTCGAGGTCTTGGGATCGATTTCGATTTCGTAGACATCACCCGGGCAGAATCTCGTGCAGGGAGACCGGTACGTATTGTAGCATTCGTTGACGCAAAGGTCTGTGTCGTGCACGATAATGTGGCTGGGCTGATCCTCCCTGTGCATGGTTTTGGATAGATACACACCGGTCAGTTTGTCAACATACAATACGCCGTCCAGCATCTTTTTATCGGGGACCTGGCGAACCTCCTCTTGGTTTGTGTTCACCGGTTTTAATGTCTTTGCATCCCTTTTAAGCGGCATGTTGTCGATAAATCCGCGTCCTTTTGTTAAATACTGGGCGCCGATGTGAATCCACTTCATGGGACCTTTTTTTGAAAGGGCCTGTGAAAAATTCCTGGCTTCATAAATTTCATCGTTTGCCCAGCTTTTTTGAAACAAATCATCATAGGTTTCGAGCGTCTTTTGAGTAAAATCCGATCTTTCAAGCGCCTTGATGATCGCTTCGGCCGCCAGGGTACCCGATTTCATGGACAGGTGCACCCCTTTTAATCCGGGCGTATTTTGCATTGCGGCGCCCCCGCCCACAAAAACACCGCCGTTAACCGAAAGCCTGGGAATGGTGAAAAAGCCGCCGGAGGAAACGGTTCTGGCGCCCTGTTCCAGGACTTTTCCGCCTTTAATGATTTCTGCCACAAAAGGGTGCTGTTTGAATTTTAAAAACTCATCATAAAGGTCCAGCATGGGATTCTCATAACCGAGTCCCACAAGAAAACCGATGGCGGCTTTGTTGTCTTTAATTTCGTAAATAAAACCGCCGCCCGGTATGTCCAGGCCGAGGGGATAGCCGAGTGTGTGAATGTCGTTGGCGTCGCTGGCAGAAAAGTAATTATCTTCCGGAAGCTGGATCACCTCTTTGATACCGGATTCGAATACCTGGGGCATTTTCCCGGAAAAAAGATCGAGTTTTTGTGAGATATTCTTTATCAGGCTGCCCCGCGCGCCTTCGCCGAACACCGTCACTTTGGCCATCAAATCGATTCCCGGCTCAAAATTACTCTTGGGCCGTCCATCCTTATCAAGTCCTTTGTCACCCGTGCGCACGCCGATAATCGTCCTTTGATCTTTTGCATAAAGGACTTCCCTGCCGGCGAAACCCGGGAAAATATTAACGCCGAGATCTTCGGCGATGGTTCCGAGCCATCGGGTGAACCTGGAGAGGCTGATGATCAAAAAGCCTTTATTGTGCATATATCTGGGGATCACCGGAATCCGGTAGTGTTTTTTTTGCGTCAATAAATAGAATCCATCTCCTTTTACCGTCGATTCTATGGGGCACGCTTTCTTAAGGTAATCCGGAAGCAGTTCCTTTAGAGCAATGGGATTCAAGATCGCGCCACTCAATGAATGAGATCCTATTTCCGCACCCTTTTCGATCAACGCCACTTCAAGCGGCATATTTTTTTCCTTGGCCAACTGCATCAGTCGAATGGCTCCGGCGAGACTTGCGGGACCGCCCCCGACAAAAAGCACATCAAAATCGATTTTTTCACGTTCAATATCCATTGTTTTAAAACCTCAATATCTAATATCGATTAACAAAATGCATAGAATATTTTTTAACATGATAAAAAATTTTTGTAAACCACATCTGGAGGGGCATCCGGCAGGCTTATTCAGCATTGAAAAACCTGGTCTTTTGAGCTATGTCAGAGTTCTTTGGCTCTGCTGTGGGGTTTTGTATTAAATATCACAAATTTCAAGCACCAAATCGCAAATAAATCTCAAAATATTTGGGTTTTCGTATTTGGAATTTCAACCAATAACTATCAAAAGAGCAAATCCCCTCAGGGGATAACCAAAGCCGAGCCCCTCCGGGCTCGGATTCTTTACTTTTGATCCAGGGCTTTCTCAACCCGATTTCGGCCGGTTTCTTTGGCACGGTACAAAGCCTGGTCGGCCCTTGCAATCATTTCATCCACGGTTGTGTCACCATTGGAGGTCGCCAGACCCTGACTGATGGTGAAAGGAATGCTTATTCCGTCAACATCTGCGGCTACTTTAATAATTCTGGATCGAATTCTTTCGGCAACGGAGAATGCATCAGCCTCATCTGCTCCCGGTAAGACAACAATAAATTCCTCTCCGCCGAATCTTCCCACTGCATCATATTCTCTAATCGAAGACTCAACCCGATGCATGCATTCCCGAAGCACGGCATCGCCTGCAAGGTGTCCGTAAGTATCATTTATCGTTTTAAAATGGTCAAGATCCAGCATTGAGATACTGATTTGCGTCGTCTCTCTTTTTGCCCTGGAAAGTTCGGAGCCGATCTGTGATAAAATGGCCCGGCGATTCAGCACGCCGGTCAAAGGGTCTGTCCGTGATTGAATTTCCAGTTTTTTCTTGGCTTCCAACAATTCAGATTGCAACTGAACGATTCGTTCTCCGGCACGAACGCGAACGCGAAGTTCATGCATATCAAAGGGTTTGGTAATGTAGTCATCCGCACCGGCTTCCATGCCGGTGACAATGTTTTCCTTTGATTCTTTAGCGGTCAACAACGTTACATAGGTGTATTGATCTTCGCTTTTGGAATTTTCACGAATCCTGCGGCAAATCTCAATGCCTTCGATACCCGGCATCATCCAATCCAGAATGAGCAGCCTGGGTGCATCTTCTTCTTGAAGCTTTTCCCAGGCATCGTTACCGTCGGTTGCGGAGACGACGTCGTAACCCCACTTGGTCAACATGTTTTCCAAAATAAGACGGGAAGTGACATCATCTTCGGCGATTAAAATTTTCATCATTTACTCCCGATTCCGAGCCGGTGATTTTTGGGTGATATGTTTTGATCGGTATCCCGGGTAAACGGATTTTGATCCGATTTTAAATAAGCAATAAGTGTGTCGGATTTTATGAAGGAACATAC
>JBAUWG010000436.1:0-5283 GCA_049583675.1 Desulfobacterales bacterium
GACCAATCGCCATGGCGATGATCCAAGTATAGGGAATAGAAAGAAGCTCCACCATGATAAAAGATATCGACCCCATGATGGGAGGCGTGACATATGCGATGGAACCGACGGTTGCAACGATCCCGGCAGCAATATATCGCTCGTATCCTGCTCTTTCGTATAAATTCTTGGTAATGGTCGCAACGAACTGGGTATCCGCGGCGCCGGATCCTGAGAATAACCCCATGAAAACAGCCAAAATACTTGAAGTTCTGCCGGGTGATGCAGGACTCTTTCCGACCAGCGACAAGGCAATGTTTGAAATAATTTTTCCAAATCCCAATTCAGCGATCACGGAGCCAAGGATCGTGAAATAAACGAGGTATTTTAGAGAAACGCCTGTTATGATACCAAATAATCCGGCCTCTGTTTCACAGTATAATTTCCCCAAAAGCATATCAATACCGAAGCCGGGACCGGAAAAAACTCCCGGTATGTAGTTTCCATAAATGTTATAGAGCATGAAAGCCAGTACCAGAGAGGGAAGGACGGAACCGATAGCTCTGTATGTGAGTCCGAGTACTAAAAACGTTTCTCCAAATGCCATTACCAGGTCAAGGGGTTCCGGAATAACGGCCCGGTAGATCAAGGAATTGAAGTTTTTGACCATATATACGAAAGGAAGCACTATCAGAATTGCAGACACGAGGTTAAGAAAGTGGAGTTTTTTGGGAAAGAGAACCGGCGCTATAGCCGAAACCCAGAAAATGCACGCGAGCACTTTAAATCTGGCGTCGATCTCCAGGTCTAAAAATGCATACAGGACAACGGCAGATAAAAGGAAAAATATCAGTCCGCCGAATTTAAAATAATCCGGTTCATTACGATAGTTGATTAAAAATCCCAAAAGGACCAAGAAGAAAACATGGGTCGCTCTTTGGAGCTGTATAATATCCAGAAGTTCAATATGGTACGTTGACCACGGGGTAAAGGGATGAACAACAATATAGAGATGATATAGTGTTGCGATAAAGAGAAGGGTATAAATGATTTTTTTTAGAACAATTCTGTGCTCCACAGTAATTCGACCTTCAATGAATCGTTTTTGATATTAAAAACCTTGTCGGACAGGGTCAGTTTTATCCCTTTAACTGAAGAGAACGATAAGGCGCTTCTTCTTTCATTTTTCAATCTCTCATTGATATTATAAGTGCCGCCGGTGTAATAATCTTCAGTTTCCGCATTGGTTTCCATATAAAAATGATTAAAAGCATGGGTCAGCGAGAAATAAATATCAACTTTGGCTCCGGTCACCGAGTTTACGAATTCAATCTTCCCTTTATTCCAGCTCCAGAACCAAAAAAGCGATTTTCCCCGGTCGGAAGTAATGATTATCGGCCTTGAGAATTTGATGAAACATATCACCAGCAGGATAGAAATCAAAAAGAGGACAACCGTCCTCTTTTTGATTTTGATCCAGGCGAACAATTATTTAAATGCTCCGATTTCTTTAAAATATTTGATAGCCCCTGGGTCAAACGGGATCGTTGTTTTTCCGATGAATTTTGCCGTATTTTCAGGGGTCGTCATACTGGCCGGCTTGATGGCACGATGCAGCTGATCCAGGTGAGTGAAGACGGCCTTTACCATATCGTATGCAATATTATCGGGGAGACTTTTGGGCGCCAATACCCAGTTCCAGAATCTGATGGTCGGCGTATCTGATTTGGATTCATACACATCTTTCGAAATAACGCCGGGTTCGGCAAGTCCCGAAAAATGGGTATCAAAATATTTGACCACATCACTGTCCGGGGGAATGGAAACAAATGAAATGGTCTTATTTTTCCTTTTCAGCGTCGTTGCGAGCTCAACAATGGCGCCGGTCGGCAACCCGCCTGACCAGAAATAAGCGTCGATGGTACCGTTTGATAATGCTTCCGTCGATTCCTTTGCGCCTAATTTTTCCCACTTTTTAAATGAGTCGGGTTTAACACCGGCCGCCTTCAATACCAGCATGGCGGTAAATTCGGTTCCCGAGCCCGGCGCTCCGGTGGAAACCCTTTTGCCCGCCAAATCCTTCACCGTTTTGATGCCGCTGTCTGCCGTCGTTACGATTTGCAAATAATTGGGATACATCATCCATAAAATTCTGGATGGCGCGGGTTTTTCCTTAAACAATTTGTGCGTGCCCGTATACGCGACATAGGCCGAATCCGGTAAAGAGGTTGCACAAAAATAGATGCCTTTCTCAGGATCTGTTTTGTCCCTTAACAGCAAATTATCGTCAATGGATGCCGCCGTTTGAATGGCCGTGGCTTGATACGGCGTGTTTGCAGTGATGATGGCGGCTATCTGAGTGCCATAATAAAGATAAACGCCGCCGATGCCACCGGTTGCAAAAATAATCTTAATTTGTTTTGCAGAAACCGAAGATGAAAACATCACGATCCAAATTAAGGCCCCTAAAAATAAATTCCTTTTCATCTCAATCTCCTCCTGATTTTTTTGGGTTTATCCGGCAAATGCCGGAAGATGACAATTGACGTATGAAGGCGACGGTGCCGTCGGTTGTGAGAAATCTTCGCCGGGCGGGTATGGTTGTTTAAATTTTTTTTTCTGGAATTAGAAAAAGTGAGCGAAAGATGTGCATCGATTGTTCCCGGTTGAATCATGGCAGACCATCCGTTATGAAATGACAATGATGCCTAGGATGCGAGATTTGCGTAATTAAAAAAAAGATAGCGAAAGTGGCAAGTGTTGTCAATATTCAAATTTCTTTTCACATCTCGTTGACCGCTCCGAGTTTGTATGATAGTTAAAATCAATGGTCGAATAACAGTTGATTGATGCATTCTATATTCATTAACCAATTTTTCAGGGGGGGCGATCATGGAAAAGAAGGATCTGAAAAAGCTGCTTGCCGGCTTGAGTGTTGCCGGCTTGATCAGTATGGGCGGTGTGACGCTACCCGGCGCCCATGCCGGTAGCGGTTGAGGCGCCAAAACCGGTACCGTTGGTACTGAAAAACAGGCTAAGCCTCCGACGGGCAGCGGCTCGGGCGACCCCAAGGTAAATGCCGTCAGCACCGAACAGCAGCAAAAGATGGAGCAGATGAAGACCGAAGAACAATCTGCTCAGGAAAAAGCCAAGAAAGCCGCGGAGCAAGAATCCGAGACCGTCAAGAAAAAAACCGGAAAAAGCGGCTGAAGTGGCACCAAATGATCATGCAGGATGCATGATAAACATCATCGATGATCGGAAACCATTTAGAGCCGGCAGCATCAGGTTGCCGGCTCTTTGCATTTTACACCGATCCAACAGCTCTCGATCAACGGAGTGTGCATGCCCGGGTATCGTTTCGAAACAGACATTTTAAAGCATTATCCCGTTTGTCTTGAACTCATACCGGATCTCGAAAATTATTTAAGAGGGGCCGCAGTATTGTCCGAAGTTCTGGATCGACAGCCCGAACTGTGCTGCCGCCATCCCTTTCTCCTTGATCTGGCAAGGATCGAGGAATCAAAACATCGGCTGTTGACATCTCCGCCATCCTTTCCTGAAAGGCTGAAGCATACCGTTATCAATCCGGCCCTTGAGCTGCTGCCGGTGAATTGGCAGCAGCTGCCGGAATTTTTGTTTGATCGTTCCGTGGTACCTGAACCCGGCAACGGATATGTCTTTGTGCTGATTAGACCCGGCGAAAGGCGTGTCGAAGTTCGCAACGCCGAAGCTGCAGAACTTCTGGCCCTCAAAATTGTGGCTGAAAGGATCGAGTCCCGAAGGGCCGCTGCCGAGGGCGGCGTTACCGTCGGGGCCATCGATGATATCCTTTATCGGGCCGAGCAGATCGGCCTGATCCTGACCCCCCCATCGCGCATCCGGCGTTCCGCAGAATTCCCGAGAGGAAAAGTTCATGATCCTGAATTTTTTTCATCCTCGACCTTTACGTTGCAGTGGCACATTACCCAAACCTGCGACCTGGACTGCCGTCACTGCTATGATCGCAGCGATCGCGAAGCCATGACCCTCGATCAGGCCCTTGGGGTGCTCGACGACCTTTACGATTTTTGCCGGGCGCACCATGTATACGGTCAGGTGTCCTTTTCCGGCGGTAATCCCATGCTTTCCCCTCACTTTGATCGACTTTACAGTGAAGCTGCCGATCGCGGTTTTATGACCGCTGTTCTGGGTAATCCCATGCCCCGGAGCCGTATCGAACGGATGCTGGTGGTGCAAAAACCGGAATTCTATCAGGTCAGCCTTGAAGGGATGAGAGCACACAACGATTATATCCGAGGCCGCGGCCACTATGACCGGGTTTTGGATTTTTTAAAGCTTTTGGGTGAGCTCAAAGTCTATCGCATGGTGATGCTCACCCTGACTCGCGACAACATGGATCAGGTTTTAGAACTGGCGGACCGGCTTAATGGGCTTGCGGAGTTGTTCACCTTTAACCGGCTGGCGGCGGCGGGTCGAGGGGCTGAATTGTCGGCCGTGCCTTTTGACAGGTTTCCCAATTTTTTAGCGCAATACATGGATGCTGCTGAAGAGAACCTCTGCATGGGGCTTAAAGACAATCTGTTTAATCTATTGCGCTGGCAGCGGGGGCTTTTGCCTACCGGGGGATGTGCCGGTTACGGGTGCGGGGCGGCATTCAATTTTGTCGCGCTGCTGGCCGACGGCGAAGTGCATGCCTGCCGAAAAATGCCCTCCCTGATCGGCAACATTTATCGTGAGTGTTTGAATGACATATATCACGGAAGCGCTGCGCGCCGCTTTCGGGCAGGATCAAAATCATGCAATGCCTGCCCTGTTCGTCCGGTTTGCGGCGGCTGTCCGGCCGTCAGCTACGGCTTCGGCCGTGATATCTTCAATGAGTGCGACCCTTACTGTTTTGTGGACCCCACAGAACACACGCCTAATATAAAACGGAAGTTATAGTTGTTGAACCGAAATGCCTTTCGGGCAGCTATACTCTTTAGGAGGAGGAAGGTGTCACTAACTCCCCGTCAGCGCTGACAAACAGCCGACAATGGCCGCAAAAAAAATCGAGAAGCTTATCGAACCAGTCGTTTTTATATTGCCGGGCTGAAGCCATTGAAGCGGGCATACGGGGTTGTTTTTTCGCCGGATCTTCACCGGATGCGGCTGTTTTTGGGTTTTCGCGCTCATTGAGTTTGTGTAAGGCCAGATCGGACGGATGATGTCGTGGGTCTGTTTCAGGATGTTTTTCAGCCGCGGCTAAGGACGGCGGCGCTTTATTCTTGGAATCGGGTTCATAATTGGTTTGATCGGTCTGAA
>JBAUWG010000437.1:0-4019 GCA_049583675.1 Desulfobacterales bacterium
GTTCAGTGTTCAGTGTTCAGAGTTCGGTGGTTTAGTGTTCAGTGATTCGTGCTTGACAAGTTAACCATATACTAATACGCCGTCTAAATACTGAACGCTGAACACTGAACACTGCTGAACGCTGAACACTGAACACCGAACACTACCAAACACTGAACACTAACCAAGGAAAGGAACCACCATGATCCATGTTGAAAATCTGACAAAATATTACAATGATTTCTGCGCCGTGGATCAAATCAATTTCAACATCAAAAAAGGGGAAATTCTCGGACTTTTAGGCCCCAACGGCGCCGGAAAAACCACCACCTTGCGAATGCTCACGGGCTACTTCATGCCCACATCCGGGACCATTCGCGTCAAAGACTATTTGCTGGATGAACATCTTATCGAGATCAAAAAAATGATGGGATACCTGCCGGAATCGGCGCCGCTTTACCACAGCATGCTGGTCTATGACTATCTGGACTATGTTGCCGGAATCCGGGGCATGGACAAGAGCCAACGGATTTCCAGGATCCGCCAACTGGTCGATCTGTGCGGACTGGATGACATTATGCACCGGAGCATCAACGAACTTTCCAAGGGATTGAACCAGCGCGTCGGTCTGGCCCACGCCATGATGACAGACCCGGAAATCCTGATACTGGATGAACCTACATCCGGTCTGGATCCGAATCAAATTGCAGAGATCCGGGATATCATTCGAAAAATCGGAAAAGAAAAGACCGTGGTTCTCTCCACCCACATCTTAAGCGAAGTGGAAGCCACCTGCGACCGCGTGGTGATCATCAACAAGGGGAAGATCGTCGCAGATGACGTCACGGAAAATCTCAAGCAGGCCGCCGGTCAAAAATATTTTATCCATTTAACCTTGCTGAACGCCGATTTTCAGGACGTGCAGGATCAACTCGGCGCCATTGAGGGGGTGAGGGCCGTCCAAAGAACTCAGGGTGCCAAAAGCATCGATCTCGGCATACGGCTCGAATGCGAATCAGCGGAGGACCTTAGAAAAACCATTTATCACACCATCAAGCAAACATCCTGGATTCTCATCGAGTTTCAACAGGAAACCAAAACGTTAGAGACCGTATTTCGCGAACTAACCAGTGTCCATCCATAAATGAGGATTTTTGTTCGAGATCAAGGCATGCGAAAAAAATAACCACAGGCATATCATTGATATTCCGAGGATTATTTTTTGAGCATAACGCCGAGATCGGGCAAAAAGACCATTTATGGATGGACACTAACTAAGTAGATGTATTCATAAACACGGTATCGTATTGTATTGACAATTTATAATCACCACAGAGACACAGAGCTCACAGAGAATATTTTTCTTATTCTTGCAAAGCCTTTACCGCGAAGCGGTTGATTGTAATGTATTTGCCGGTACCTCCCGGCAAATACATTCTCTAAAAAAACTCTGTGTCCTCTGTGCTCTGTGGTGAAACAATATAAATATACGTGATCGAACTCACGAATCAGAGCACCAAGGAGGACTGACATGCAACAGGTGATCCGCATATGCAAAAAGGAACTCAAAGACTATTTTATATCCCCCATTGCCTATATCGTCATATCCATTTTTCTGCTGGTGACGGGGTGGTTCTTTTTTACGACATTTTTCTATTACAACCAGGCGGATTTGAGAAATTTTTTTGATCTGCTTCCCATAACCTTTTCTTTTTTAATCCCGGCCGTCACCATGAGACTCTTTTCAGAGGAACTGAATGTCGGGTCTTATGAAATGCTGTTGACCCTTCCGGTAACATTTACGGATATCCTTTTCGGCAAATTTCTAGCCGGCGTATTGTTCGTGGCCGCCGCGTTGATTCCGACCCTGGCCTATCCGATATGTATCGCCTTTATGGGACAGCTCGATTGGGGTCCTGTAGCAGGCGGGTATATCGGCGCCGTTTTGCTGGGAGCCTCCTTTGTCGCCGTGGGACTTTTTGCCTCGTCCCTGACCAGAAACCAGATCATCGCCTTTATTGTCGGCATGGTCATCTGCTTTGCGCTCGCCCTGATCGACAAAATGCTGCTCTTCTTCCCACGGTCGCTGCTTGGCGTCGTTGGATATCTCGGGGCGGATTATCATTTTAAGAATATTGCCAAAGGAATTGTGGATTCAAGGGATATCATCTATTTTTTCAGTGTTGTGTTCATCGGACTCTACAGCACCCATCTGGTCATGCAGGAAAAAAATTAAGGAGTCAATAATGCGCATTCAGAAACGCTATCCAAAATATATCAAACTGTGTATTTATCTGGTCATCATCGTTCTGGTCAATGTGGCGGGAATGACACTGTTTTTCAGACTCGATCTTACCGAAAACAAAATTTATTCCATTTCCGAAGCCAGCAAACATGTGGTGTCCACTCTTTCCGAACCGTTGACCATCGATGTCTTCTTTACGAAAAACCTGCCGGCGCCGCACAACAACACCGAACGATACCTGCACGATCTGCTGGAAGAATATGCCATTCATGCCAATAAATATTTCAACTATCGATTTTACGACGTCAGTCCCGAATCCGAAGGAATCGATGCGTCCACCCGTGAAAATCAGAAGCTGGCGAACAATTACGGGATACATCCGGTCCAGATACAGGTTTTTGAACAAGATGAGGTCAAATTCAAAAAAGCGTATATGGGGCTGGTTCTCATTCACGGCGATATGGTGGAACGAATTCCCACCATTACCTCCGTGGACGGCCTGGAGTATAAGCTGACAACGGCCATTCAGAAACTCAACAATAAAATCAGCACATTATTGAGCCTAAAAGGTAAAGTCAAGGTCACGCTGTATCTATCTTCATCATTAAAACCCATAGCCCCGCTGATGGGACTGAACGAGCTCCCGGAATATCCGGAGAAGTTAAAAGAGATCATTGACCGCCTCAATGCCAAAAACTACGGCAAACTGGAATATACTTACATCGATCCCTCCACGACATCGTCATCGGAAACCTCGTGGAACAAATACGATCTCATGAAACTTCAATGGCCGGACCTTTCCAATGGAAACATAAAGGCAGGCAGTGGTGTGATCGGCCTGGTGATGGAATACGGCGGGAAATTCAGAAAAATACCGCTTTTAAGTGAAATCAGGCTTCCCATCATCGGAACCCAGTATAACCTGGCGAGCCTCAATCGATTGGAAAGCACGATCAACGACAACCTCGAAACCCTGGTGAATATCAACCAGGACCTCGGATACCTGGCGGATCACGATACCCTGAGCACATCGAGTTTTTCATCCATGGGCCGCCAAAATCCGGCGGCCATATCCACATTTTCGAAGCTAGTATCCAAAACATACAGCATCAAACCCATCAATTTAAAAAACCAGTCCATCCCCGGCAGCCTCAAGTGCCTGGTGATTGCGCGCCCTACTGAAAAATTTTCCGATTACGACCTCTTTCAGATCGATCAGGCCTTGATGAGAGGCACCAACCTTGCCCTGTTCCTGGATCCTTTCAAGGAAGTCAACCGCAATGATCAGCAGCGGTTCGGGGTAAACCAGGGACCTGCTTATGTGCCGCTGGATACCGGGCTCGAAAAATTATTGTCGCATTACGGCATCCATATCCAAAAAGCATATGTCCTGGATGAAAACTGCCACAAGCAAAGGCTTCCTCAGAGCATGGGCGGCGGTGAGAGGCCTATATATTTTGCTCCGATCATCAAAGACAAAAATATCAATCACAAATTGAAATTTCTGCGCGGCATCAAGGGCCTGGTTGCGGTTAAAATATCTCCGCTGGTTCTGGACCAGGCACGGATCTCCGAAAACAAGCTCAATGCTGTCAAGCTGTTTTCATCCTCTGAAAAATCCTGGGAGATCCGTAAAAACATCAGCTTAAATCCCCTGTTTCTCCCGCCGCCGCCTTCGGCCGACCAGATGCAGCAATTTCCATTGGCTTATCTCATTGAAGGAAAATTTCCCAGTTATTTTGCCGGCAAACCGATTCCGGAAAAAATATCAAAGGATGACAAAGCAGTCGGCGAA
>JBAUWG010000438.1:0-2746 GCA_049583675.1 Desulfobacterales bacterium
GATGGAAACGATCGGTATTCAGGTGAAAAACAAGGAGAATATCGAGCAAATATCCCCGAAGGATTTTATCGCCTCCTTGGAGCAAACCGTCAAAAATGTGGATAAAAACGATAAATCGTCGTCGGAAATCAAAAAAACGTTGGACCGTCTCGCGGACAGGGTTACTCGGACCGATCAAAATGGCTCATCCACGTCTCCCGTAAAAATTTCCTCGAATTATGATTTTATAAATTCGCTGATGGAAGAAAAAGCAGACAAAAACCGCAACCCTCTTTTTGATAAAAAACTTCTATCTTCATCAGAAAAAAATAATACGAACATCGATGCGGCCATGTCGTCTTTTCTTAAGCAAAAAGGTGATAAGGCCGCTCATCATGGACAAGTCCATGTAAACATGTCAGATCCTAAAGAAAATGCGAATATAATTTCAGCGTTAAATAAAAAAATGGGATTAATGAATCCGGCTGAAAGGGATAACGATCCTATTCAGGCTAAAACCGGACAAATGGACGCGCCAAGGAATACCGCCTCTCTTAGCTTCGCAGATACGATAGGAACCGTTGAATACAATGATAACGGCTCCGGAGCATATCTCCAGACTTCTTTG
This sequence comes from Desulfobacterales bacterium, assembly GCA_049583675.1. Classification (GTDB taxonomy): domain Bacteria; phylum Desulfobacterota; class Desulfobacteria; order Desulfobacterales; family UBA11574; genus UBA11574. Next base: position 608 of record JBAUWG010000438.1, read on the forward strand.
ATCGACCAGGTCGGAAAGCAGCTTTCAAGGTCCATCCTCAGAGGGGATCGAATCGTGACGATCGAGTTGAATCCTCCTGAGCTGGGAACCGTCAAAATAAAATTGGATATGAAAGATCATACGCTCAGGCTTGGGATGATTGCGGAACATCATTCCGTAAAAGAACTGTTGTTAAATAATATCCACCAACTCAAGGAAGCGCTGTTGCAACAGGGAGTAAAGCTCGACAAGGTCGATGTTCAGATCGACTATAATTTCGGCCAATCATTGAACGGCTCCAAAGAAGGAACAAACAGCGGACCCGGTTCAAGAAGAGATTTTAATGACAAGCGGTTTAGCTAGGATACACTGATCCAAGGAGCATCCGCCGTGCCGATGAATGTGACCATAAAAAATAATTTATTGGATTTGGTGGCTTAGGGAAATATCCGCCACACAGCAAGGCGGACAAGAAGGAGGGAAATATCAATGTCAATACCAGCAGTGAATACAAGTTACAACACGTCATCGACCGCCGCTGATCAGACATCTTCAAATTCCAATACGGACAAGCTGGGCATGGATCAGTTCCTTAACCTGTTCATCGCCCAGTTGAAAAATCAAGATCCATTGAATCCCATGGATACCTCGGAATTCACTGCGCAACTGGCGCAATATTCCAGCGTGGAGCAACTGTATGGAATGAACAGCAAACTGACGGATATTGAAAATACCCTGAGCAGTCAGGGCGATCAACGCGATAGCCTGGGATATATCGGCAAAACCGTCAAGGCGGATGATGACACCATGACCCTTGATAACGGGACGGTTCAAACCGGCAGCTACAGCTTAGATGGCAGCGGAAATGTCACCATCGATGTTTACGACAGTGATGGACAGCGGGTGCGCACACTTTATCCGGGCATCGAGGATAAAGGAGAACATGCGGTAAATTGGGATGGAAGGGATGATGCGGGGAATATGGTCGGAGACGGAGCCTATACGTTCGAGATTACCGCAAGAGATGCGAATGGTTTGAGTGTCGCTTCAAACACTTACATTTCCGGCGAGGTGACCGGCATCACCTATAAAAACGGTCAGCCTTATCTGATGATCGGAGATAAAGTGCTCGACAGCAGCAAGATTATCGAAGTCAGTCAAACAACCGAAAACAACTAAGGAGGAAAATAAAATGTCTTTATCAAGCTCACTTTTTTCAGGGATCAGCGGCCTGAGCACACTCGGCAATGCCATGCAGATTATCGGAGACAACATTGCCAATGTCAATACGGTAGGGTTCAAAAGCAGCCGGGTAACGTTTCAGGACGTCCTGAGCCAGACCGTGGCCACTACTTCGGGAAGCGCACAGGTCGGCCGCGGGAGCAGCCTGGCGGACATTTCCAGCACGTTTTCCCAGGGCTCTTTCGAGTCCACGGATTCTGCCACGGACCTGGCCATCGGCGGCGAAGGTTTTTTCGTGGTCAGGGACCCGAACAATGCCAACAACGATTACTACACCCGGGCCGGTGAGTTCCGTTTTGACAAGGACGGCAACTTCGTGAATCCGGCCGGATACATTGTTCGCGGTTGGGCCCTGGATCCTAGCACGGGCCAGGATTACGGCTCGTTGACGGACGTCAAACTGTCGTCGTTTACATCGTCGCCCGCGGAAACGGAAAAGATGACGGTCATCACCAATCTGAATTCCGATGCCACGGACAAAACTTTAACAGGCTTGGAAACTGTATGGGACGGCAGCAAATCAACGCCCATTGCCTCTACAGCATATGAATATCAGACCACCGTGAAGGTCTATGATTCCCTGGGGAGCACGCACGATGCTACGGTTTACTATGACCGCACCGACACTGCCGGCCAATGGGAATATATCGTCACGTGCAATCCCAGTGAAGACGCTCGCACCGGCGCCGTGGTAACGGGTACTCCAACGGCTGGCGCGGGGTTGCTGGCCAGAGGGACTATCAATTTCGTTGCCGGTTCGGGAACCATCTCGAACATGACCATGGACCGTTTCGATGGAAGTTCGGGAGACTGGAACGATGTGAGCGATGTCGGCAACTGGTCGAACGACGTGGGCAGAGACACCAACGGTTATCTGGCCTTTCAGCCGCAGTTCATCACTGGTGGTTCCTCGATGTC
>JBAUWG010000439.1:0-1529 GCA_049583675.1 Desulfobacterales bacterium
CCTTGGAAAATGAGTTGGCCTCTTTTGTCAAGGCAGTCATTCATCGCAAAATCCCTGAGGTTACCGCTCAGATGGGACGTGATGCCCTCAAAATCGCTTTGAATGTCATGGATCAAATCAAAGCGGGCGTTCAGAGGTTTTTGCAATAGAATCGTATAACGATTTTATGAGCAAAGCAAATTGACTTGGCCATGAAGCAGTTTTCAAAAAAAAGGCGCATCATGATTATTGCCGGTGAAACTTCCGGTGATCTGCACGGAGCAAAACTCGTCAGCGCCATGCAGAAAAGAAACAAAGGGCTTGTTTTCTGCGGCATCGGCGGACGAGCACTCAAAGAAACCGGCGTTGACATCCTGATTGATGCCTCTGAAATTTCCGTTGTGGGGATAACGGAAGTATTTTCAAAGACCATTGGTATTCTGAAAGGTCTTCGAATGGTAAAAAAAATCCTCAAAACCGCTCCTCCGGATCTATTGATATTGGTTGATTTTCCTGATTTTAATCTTCATGTTGCCGCAACTGCCAAAAAAAACAAAATCCCTATATTATATTACATCAGTCCGCAGATATGGGCGTGGAGGCCCGGACGGGTGAGGAAGATTGGCGAACTTGTGGACCACATGGCCGTAATTTTACCCTTTGAAGAGGAGTTTTACAAAGAACAGCGCATCCCGGTTACGTTTGTGGGGCATCCGTTACTGGAAAACAGCCTGCCGCCGAAAGAAACGATTGCGGAAAAGTGGCTGGAAGATATCCCTGTTATCGGTCTTCTCCCGGGATCCCGACATGGAGAAATTGCAAGGCATCTGCCGGTAATGCTTGATGCCGCTCGGATGCTGTATCAAAAGATCAACCCCATAAAGTTTATCATTTCACTTGCACCCGAAGTCCAAGAAAAGTACAAAGAAGATATTGTTAAAAGGTTTAGCGGAGCGGCTGCTATTGAGGTTGCCACGGACGGTGTGAAAAGAATATTTGAAGAGAGTAGAATGGTCGTTGCAGTCTCCGGCACCGTGACCTTGGAAGCCGCAATTTCAGGTACGCCGATGGTCATCATCTACAAAGTCTCTCCGTTGAGCTACTTTTTGGGAAAAAACCTGATAAAGGTGAAACATATCGGATTGGTGAATCTCATCGCAGGAAAAGAAATGGTGCCCGAGTTGATTCAAAAAGCGGCCTGCCCTGAAGGGATAGCAAACACCGTATTTAAGATGCTGAGCGATTCGTCCGGCCTAAAGATTTTAGGCCTTGAACTGCTGAATATCAGGAACCAGCTGGGGGGACCGGGGGCATCGGAACGCGTAGCGGATATCGCTTTTGGCATTCTCGGAAGATGAACGATATCGGAATTAGGAAACAGGAAAGAGAAAAGAGGAAAGAGGACAAGAGAAATCACGGATAAACACAAATATTTTGAAAAATAAGAAATTACGTTTTTATCTTCTAATTACATCTGCGTCCATTTGCGGTTATCTATTTTCTAATTTCCATTTTCTATTTTCTAAAACAATTTACTACATAGCAAAACC
>JBAUWG010000440.1:0-2536 GCA_049583675.1 Desulfobacterales bacterium
CATGGAAAAAACAACGAAAAAAGAAGGTATGTTTTTTGTCTGCAACACCAAGGGGTGCGGTTTCAAGGAAAAGTCTGAGTCAACCGCCACCCGCTAAGCGGGTGAGTTGCATTTTCGGCCATATGCCGAAAATGCAAAAGCACGTCAGTGCTTTCAACGTTAGATTTGCAACCGGGTGCAAAGCACCCGGTTTATTTGGCAAGAATAAATTTTTTAAGGTTTTCGGATGATAGACTTTGCCATAAGGTTTCTTCCTCATGCGGTTCCAGGGTGATGGTGGGACGTAATCCTTTTTCGGTTATAAACTGAAACAGACCCGTAAAATCGGCATTTCCTTTGGCGATGGCCAGATGGCTGTCCTCTTTTCCGCTGTTATCGTGAAGATGAAGCTCCATTATTTTGTCACGCAGCGTTTCCACCCATTCTTTGAGCGGGCTTTTTCCAAAAACATGTTGGTGTCCGATATCGAAACAAAATCCCAAAGCATCGGATGGAATCGAATCAAAAATAGCGCGGTGCACGTCAGGGTTCGTCTCATAAACATTTTCCAGCAGGAGTTTAAAACCGAATCGTTCCGCCAGGTAGACGTGGGATTTCCATGTCGCAACACTGTTGGTGAGCCACTCATTCCAATTTTCTCTATAATGGCGTGGATCATAACCGGTGTGGCAAACCACGTGGATCGGCTCGAAAATAGGAACGATCTCAAAAAACCGATCCAGCCGTTTTCGGGTGGCTGTCAGCAGCATCGTATCGAGCCCACCGGGCACCAAATCCATGAACGGGCCGTGCAAAGTTATTTTTCGTTTGTTTATCTTTAAAATTTCTGCGATGTTTTTAAATTCTTTATCTGATACTGAATCTATAGCATTTGCATCGATGCCAATTTCGGGGTTTATGCCGGACTCCACAACCAAAGGAAGGTACTCATTTTTTAGTTTTAGAAAAGGAACATTCACCTGTACTTTTTCGAGTAATTTTATAAAATAGCGCCGTTTATCCATCATCTTTTCTCAACAGAAAGCAAAGCCGCCTGAAAAAGCATAGCGCTTTTTCAGGTCAGTCTTGAGCGGCTTGATAGAGAATTTTCATATCATCATAGTGATATATGTTAAGGGTCGATGATTAGAAACTACGGCCATTCCTGGATCCTCCCCTGCCACCGCCTTGTCCTCCCCTGCCACCGCCTTGTCCTCCACGGCCACCGCCTTGTCCGCCACGGCCACCGCCGTATCCCCCGCGACCACCACCTTGTCCTCCGCGACCACCACCTTGTCCTCCGCGACCACCGCCTCCTCTGCTACTGCGACTTTCGGTGCGAGGGCGAGCCTCATTCACGTTAAGCGTTCTTCCTTTTAGCTCTTTGCCATTTAGGCCATCGATTGCAGACTGCCCTTCAGCTTCAGAGGCCATTTCCACGAATCCAAACCCTTTTGATTGGCCACTATACTTGTCTTTTATAATAGTGGCCGATTCAACCTGTCCGAATTGTTCTAGAGCCAGCCGCAAGTCATCTTCGGTGACCTCATACGATAGATTTCCTACATAGATCTTCATTCTAATCTCCTTTTGTAATAAATTGTAAGTTTCCCACACCGTCGTTTCGGTGGGGAACTTCCGGAACGCCCCTAATATTATACCATTCATTCGTAATATGACCGGAAACTTATAGTATTAGGATGTCCAGGCAGTCTTGATTAATTTTGTCCGACAAGGCACCATATCACTTCAATAGGTTACCTTGGCGAAACCCCATTCACTATTGTTCACTATTTTTATGCTGCAGGACCGAATGAGCGGATGAAAAGATCACGGATTGCCTGCCGACCTTCATCGGAGAGATTACGGGTGCCGGTGCCGACAAACGTATCTGAGGTAATCACCGGTGTGTTTTCAACCCATTGGCGGTCCTCCCAGGAAAACCACGCCTTTCGGTCCTGATCATAAACACTCAGCGGCCGGTTAAATAGTTTTGCCAACTCAACCGCCCAACCGGTTCCCCCCTTGACGGTGTTGTCCGCCTGTATCCAACCGACCGCAATGACGTGGTGGCCGTTATTGACCATGTGAAAAATGGACTGGATGACTTTTCGGATCTTATCTGCCCGGGAGTAAGTGCGTTTCATCAGCTTGGACACAATTTCCATGCTGACATCGCCCTTTTGCAGCTCTTCCCGGCTCAGTACTCGGACGCCCCGCGTTCGCTCCGCATTGTGCCCTTCAAATGATATGTTCACCTCTTTGATATTCCAGGCTTCGGCAAGTTGGCCGAATTCCGCCTCAGCCCCCCTGTGGCCGCCACTGTACAGCGTGATTGTTGAAATGTCTATCATTTTTATATCTCCTGAGTTTTCTAAGACGTCATGCGATATGCAAAAAAACCCCGTCGCAGTTCGGCAAGGTGAGCGCCTAAAGTTAATTCAGCTTTTCCATATTGCAACCCCGGCCGACATATTTTTTCAAACCAAACCGCCTTGAATTTCATGCCCGGGATCAACTTGTTTTAACAGCCTGCCGTGGTCAGGCCCCCTTAACG
>JBAUWG010000441.1:0-4241 GCA_049583675.1 Desulfobacterales bacterium
ACCGAATATCAAGCAGCCTCATGCTGCGGCGACAACGACTTATTTTAAAGTATTGCACGCCAGGAATATTGTCAAGACGGCTTTTTTCTTTAAACCGGATAAAACATTGGGATTTTAGGCACACGAAAGCATGCGCGATGCGGTTTCAATCTTTTCGCTTCTAAGTCAATTGCTTCTTCGTATCCATCATCACAACCGTCTCATTGTCCGATTAGAGAAAAGGCATCGCATTCTTTCAGGTTTTACGGATTCGTGATTTCGGCAAAGCGCGGTGATCTACAGTTCCAGCAGAGCTGCAGCCGCTTTGTCAGCCAGCCAGACCAGCTCACCGGACTCCGGCCGGATAAGCTGGGCGGGCAGCCGGAAGGGATCTGACGCATCCGCGATCACCTCTTTTAAAACAGATGCCTTCGAATCTCCGGAAACCAGGAACACCACCAACCTCGCCCGGTTAATAACGGCAGGCATCAGGGTCACCCGGTACATATCCTGTTCTTGAACATACACCGAAGATGTCCAGGCATCTTGATCTTTCAAGATTTCATGGTATGGAAAAAGAGATGCGGTATGCCCGTTTTCTCCCAGCCCCAGAAGGATCAGATCAAAGACCGGCGGACCGGCCGCATAGAAATCATGCAGCAGATCACGGTACTGCTCAGCGGATTTTGCCGGTGCCCCATGACATAAAATCGGGTGAATCTGATCCGGCGGCACGGGAACATGGTCAAGAAGCGCCTGCCGTGCCATGAACGCGTTGTTCTTTTTGTCATCCGCCGGGACGCAGCGTTCATCCCCCCAGAAAATATGCGTTCGATCCCAGGGAACTTTTTCAAGAAAGGGCGGACCGGCCAGTAGTTCATACAGGCGCCCGGGAGTATGGCCTCCGGAAAGCGCCACGCAAAAACGTCCCCGCCGGTTTACCGAAAGCTGCGCCTGCCGAACAAAAAGCCCGGCCGCTTCCAGGTGTAATGCTTCGGGATCGGAAAGGACGCGAATCATGGCAGCGGTTCCGTAATAATCCGGCACACCGCCGCATCTTCCTGGCACTTGAGCGTGGTGGGCGTTATCCAACTGAAGCCGTCTTGGGCAATCAGGATGTCGGATTCTTCAGGTCCCCAGGTACCGGCCTGATAGTTTGGAAAATCAGTGGATTTTACACTGCTCCAGACATCTAAAACCGGGGAAATGACCGACCAGGCCGCTTCCGTCTGATCCCCCCGCAAAAAAAGCGTGGCGTCATCCTTCATGATATCCAGCAGTAATGTTTCATAGGCCTCGGGCGGTACGATTTTGAATGCCTCCCGATAGTAGAACTGCATCATTACCGGAGAAAGCAGCAACATGGGGCCGGGTTTTTTGACCTCGAACCTCAGCAGAATCCCCTCTTCCGGCTGGATGGCGATCAAAAGCCGGTTTGGACGCCAGTCCAACGTTGCGGAAGTGGGAAACGTCTGGTGGGGAACCGGTTTGAATTGAATGCAAACTTCAGAAATTTTGGCCGGCAGTCGTTTGCCGCTCCTTAAAAAAAAGGGTACGCCCTGCCATCGCCAGTTATCGACGTAAAGTTTAATGGCCGCAAACGTTTCCGTGAAGGAATTTTCGGTGATGTTTTCTTCGTCATAATATCCTTTGATGTATTCCCCATTGATTTTTCCCGCACCATACTGGCCGCGCACGGCATGACGATGCACCTGCTCATGGGAAATAGGCCGTATGGCATGAAGCACATCCACCTTTTTATTGCGAACCTCATTATCGTCAAAAGACACCGGGGCTTCCATAGCGATCAGGCAAAGTATCTGCAGCAGATGGTTTTGAATCATGTCCCGCAATGCGCCGGCATTATCATAGTATCGTCCCCGGTGCCCGATGCCCTGGTCTTCGGCCACGGTGATCTGGATATGATCGATAAACTGGCGGTTCCATATGGGCTCGAAAAGGGTATTGCCGAAGCGGAAAGTCAGGATATTCTGTACGGTTTCTTTTCCCAGGTAATGGTCGATGCGAAAAATTTGGCGTTCGTCAAAAATCCCGGTCAGAAGGCGGTTTAATTTTCGGGCCGACTCAAGATCATGCCCAAAAGGTTTTTCGACGACAATCCGCGCTCTTTTCCGCTCTTGGTTCAGTTTAGACCCCGCCAGATGCCGGGCCACCGTTTCAATCATGCTCGGCGGCAAGGCCAGGTAGAAAATACGATTTGCTTCCGTGCCCCATTGTTTTTCCCGGTCGGAAAGTGTCTTGGCCAGATTTTTGTATGCTTTTGCTTCGGTCAGGTCCATTTTGCTGATATGAAGACATTGGGCAAAATTTTTCCAGTCTTCGTCTTTGACCTTGCCCCGCCGGGAGGATTGATTCACACCATCGCGAAGATGGTCCCGGAATTTCACATCCGTCATTTCTCTGGAACTCGTGCCGATAACTTCGAATTTTTCGGGCATCCAGCCGTTTAAATACAAGTTGTAAAGTGCTGGAACCAGTTTTCGCTGCGTCAGGTCGCCCGAAGCTCCGAAAATAACAAACAGCGTCGCACCCGGCTCATTTTCCTTTTCCATATGAACTCCTTATTGCTTTCCCCATTTGGTGTGAAAGGTTCCGGCGACATCCACCCGCGCATAGGTGTGGGCACCAAAATAATCGCGCTGGGCCATGATCAGGTTCGACGGCAGGCGCCTGCTGCGAAAAGCGTCAAAATATGACAAGGCCATCATCAGACCGGGAATCGGCAGGCCCAACGATGAACCCGTACAAACAACATGTCGCAAATCCGTCTCCCGGTCGACCACTGCCCGGCCCAGATGATCGTCAAGAAGCATGTTCTCCAAATCCGGGCTTGATTGATAGGCGGACCGGATGTGCTCTAACAGTGCTGCGCGGATGATGCATCCGCCGCGCCATATGCGCGCCACGGTTTCCAGATCCAGGCCGTATTCGTATTTTTTGGAAGCTTGCCCAAGCAATGCCATTCCCTGCGCATACGCAATGATCATGGCCGCATAGAGGGCATTTTTAATCCGAAGAACGAAAGTTTCCCTTTCCCCCTCGAAAAGCGGCTTCGGTCCCTTGAGCACACGCCCGGCTTTTTCCCGAAGCTGTTTATACGCGGATATATCCCTCATCATGACCGCAATGTCGATATTGAATGTCGGTACTTGAAGATCCAGCGCATCCCAGGCCGTCCATTCGCCGGTTCCTTTCTGCCTGGCTTCATCCAGTATAACGTCAATGAGGGGTTTTCCGGTTTCCTCATCTTTTTGCAGGAAAATATCCGCCGTGATCTCGATCAAATAGCTGTTTAATTCCTCTCGGTTCATCCGGTCAAACACCGCATGCAGTTCTTCGGCATCCATTTGAAGACCCTGTTTCATCAGGTCATAGGCTTCGGAGATAAGCTGCATCACGGCGTATTCTATCCCGTTATGCACCATTTTGACGTAATGGCCCGACGATCCGGGTCCAAGATAGGCCACACACGGATCATTATCCACACGGGCGGCAGCCGCCTCAAGAATTTTGGCGATACGGTCATATCCTTTACGGGTGCCGCCGGGCATCAGGCTCGGACCTCGGCGAGCCCCGCTTTCTCCACCGGACATCCCCATTCCCAGATATAGGAACCCTTTGCCTTCAATGGATCGGATTCGCCGGTTTGTATCCGTAAATCGCGAATTGCCGCTGTCAATGATGAGATCGCCGGGTTCAAGATACAAAAGGAGTTCATCAATCACCGAGTCCACCGGGTTTCCTGCAGGCACCAGCATCATCACGGCCCTGGGCCGGGAAAGCAGCCCGATAAATTCCTTGAAGTCATGGCCGGCCCGCAGATCCTGCTGCCTCGTCTTTTCAGACATCAACGCCTGATTTTTTTCTTTATCCCTGTCATATCCTGCGACTGAAAAACCGTGATCGGCCATGTTCTGCGCAAAATTGCGTCCCATGACCCCCAGTCCGATCAATCCGATATCGCATTTTTTATTGTTACCATGATCCGTCATCGTTATCTCTCCTGGTTTAAGTATAGTCAGTGTCCATCCATAAATGAGGATTTTTGTTCGAAATCAAGGCATACGAAAAAAATAACCGCAGGCATATAGTTGATATTCCGATGATTATTTTTTGAGCATAACGCTGAGATCGGGCAAAAAGACCATTTATGGTCGGACACTAGTTAACGTCTTTGAAATTTTGCAGCCTGTCAGAATCCGGACAGCTTTGACTTTTATGAGTGAATTTCCAGTCCCATT
>JBAUWG010000442.1:0-6874 GCA_049583675.1 Desulfobacterales bacterium
GAGTAAATCCGGGTGATAGATGATGGTTTGAAAGATTCAAGATTTCGAATCTCCGGAAGATCTCTTGTCAGGGCAATAAAAAATCCCACCAAACTCCCGAAAGATATCCCTAGAATTAAAAAAAACAAGACAGCGATTTTTTTGTTGAATCGGAATACGGTCATTTTTATAAGGTTATTATATCTTGACTGCTAGATGTTTCGATAATAGATAATCCTATTTAGTGTCCATCCATAAATGGTTTTTTTGCCCGATCTCGACGTTATGCTCAAAAAATAATCCTCGGAATATCAACGATATGCCTGCGGTTATTTTTTTCGCATGCCTTGATCTCGAACAAAAATCCTCATTTATGGATGGACACTATTTAAAGATACCTGATGACAAAGGAGAAAACAAATGACCCACCATCACCATCATCATCATGACCATGACGTAAATAGCACATTATCATTTGATGAAAAAATGATCAAATTGCTTGAACACTGGATCAAACACAATGAAGATCATGCGCGAACATACACGGATTGGGCGCAAAAAGCAAAAGAGAAAAACGAGGGTGAAACGGCTCGCTTGCTGGAAGATGCGGCAGAGATGACCCTGTTGATCGGCAAGAAGTTTGAATCGGCCATGAAACAGATGCGTCAGGAGGATTAGAATCGGGATTACTTTTCGATGCCGGTTCTGGCGGCAACGCCTTTTTGGAAATAATGCTTAACCTCCTTCATTTCGGTCACCAGGTCGGCTTTTTCGATCACTTGGGCTTCCGCACCCCGCCCCGTGACGACAAGTTCTATGTTATCGGGTTTATCCGCCATAATTTCAAGGAGATCCTCAACAGCCAAAAGCCCGAGTTTTACGGCAACATTCGCTTCTTCCAGGATGACCACATGGTGTTGACCTGAAGAGAGGACCTTTTTGACCTTTCGGATTCCTGTTTGTGCGGCTTCGATGTCCGAGTCGGAAGGGGCGCCTTTTATAAACCGGCCTTTTCCGAATTGTTCCACTGTAATCAAATCTTTGAATCTTTCAAGGGCCTTGATTTCACTGTATTCGCCCATTTTAATAAACTGGGCGATATAAACCTTGAGGCCGGCGCCGGCGGCCCGTATGGCCAGGCCCAATGCAGCGGTTGTTTTTCCTTTTCCATCGCCGGTATACACCTGGATGTAGCCTTTCATGGGATTCCTTTCTATTGGTTGGTTCCGGGTTCAAAGGTTCTGGGTTAATGGGGTGGTTGGTTTGCGTTGGTCAAATGTTTGATTGGCCGAATCGTTTTTGCTGATTTCCGACCTCTGACTTCCGACCTCCGGTCCTTTGCCCCATGCCCTCTGCCCTCTCTTAAAAAGACGGCAGTTGCGCGGATGAGAGGCTGGATAACTTCGGGTGTTGTTTGTCTTTTTCCGAAATAACCGGGTCTTCAACCGGCCATTTGATATTGATGTCCTGATCAGACCAGATAATACCGCCCTCATCATCCGGCGCATAAAAATCCGAGCATTTGTAAGAAAACAGTGCCGATTCGCTCAGCACGCAGAAACCGTGGGCAAAGCCTTTGGGTATATACATCTGGTGTCCGTTTTTATCGGACAGTCGCTTACCGGTCCATTTGCCGAAGGTGGCCGATCCTGAACGCAGGTCAACGGCGACATCAAAAATTTCACCAAAGATTGCTTGCACCAATTTGGCCTGGGAATGCCGGATTTGAAAATGAAGCCCCCTTACGGTGTTTTTAAGAGAATAAGACAAATTGTCCTGGACAAAAGAATCGGTGATACCGGCAGCTTCATATTCTTGCCGGTTGTAAGTCTCCATAAAAAAGCCGCGTCTGTCTTTAAAGATTTTCGGCTCGATGATAAGGAGTCCCTCTATGGATGTCGTGACAATATTCATGAGTCCTTTCAGAGAAAATATCATAAGTGCCCGAATGTGAGGCCATGTTCGGTTCAGCACTTAAAATATTTTAGATGCTGGTGTTTTCAATCAGCGAAAAATGACTATTCGTTGGTTTCGTTTTGGGAGTCAAACTGTTTTTTCAGCTCGAACGACCGCTCTAAATATCGCTTAAGTTTGGCCTGTACTTTTCCAAAAACCGTATTATCAGGGTAATCGCCGTTTTCATCCGGCACTCCCGCCGGGACATTGGTTAAGATCTCGATGCCTTCTCCAACCGTCGATACCTGGTAGATATGAAACTTTCTTTTTTTAACGGCATCGATGACCTCTCTTTTCAGCATGAGATTCTTAACATTGGTATTGGGAATCATAACCCCTTGGTTGCCGGTCAGTCCTTTGGCTTTGCAGACGTCGAAGAACCCTTCAATTTTCTGGTTCACACCACCGATGGCCTGAATTTTCCCTTTTTGGTTCACGGAGCCGGTGACCGCAATTCCCTGGTGGATGGGAATGCCGGAAAGGCTCGAAATTATGGCATATAATTCTGTGGATGAAGCGCTGTCCCCGTCGATGCCACCGTAACTTTGTTCGAATGTGATGCTGATCGATAGGTTGAGAGGATAGTTTTGGGCAAAGGTTCGGCCCAAATAGCCGGAAAGGATCAGGACGCCTTTATCATGCGTTTTTCCGCTGAGCTTTGCCTCTCGTTCAATATTAACGACCCCTTGCTTTCCCATATAGGTTTCCGCCGTGATGCGGGAAGGGCGTCCGAATGAGGTGTCGCCGATTTGGAAAACCGCCAGGGCATTGACCTGCCCGATTTCATCTCCTTCAACGTCGATCATGATGGTACCATCGACGTAAGATTCATGAATTTTTTCTTCATAAAGATTATAACGGAATCTGTATTCAGTGAATGCCCGGATGACGTCCTTGTCGGTGACCTGCTTGCTGTTTCGTTTCCTGGCCCAATAATCGGCTTCCCTTAAAATGCCCATGATGGGTCCGAATCGGATGGAAAGCTTTTGTTTATCGGAGATATATTTTTCACCATATTCGACAATGGCGGCAACGCCTTTTGGCGTCAGCGGGAAAAGGTCCTCTTCTTTGCAGGCACGAGCAATAAATCGTGCATAATTTTTAATGGTATCATTGTTTTTGGCCACTTCATGATCAAAGTCCGCTCTCACTTTGAATATTTTATTGAATTTTGAATCGTGGTTTTGGAGCAGATGGAAAAGGTGATAACTGCCCAATAAAATCACTTTGACTTCAAGTGGAATCGGTTCCGGCCGCAAGGATGAAGTGCCGTATCCCATTGTCGATGCGACATCTTCAATAAACAGCAGCTTATTTTGAAGTGCCCGTTTTAGGGCTTCCCATACCAGCGGATTCATGAGAATAGATTCGATTTCCATGACCAGATAACCGCCATTGGCCCTTAACAGCGATCCGGCCTGAACCATGGTAAAATCTGTGGTGACCGTTCCCATGTACGCCCTTTTTTCAATTTGGCCAAAAACATTTTGATAAGTTGGATTTGTCTCAAAGATCACCGGTGCGCCTTTTAAATTCTTTTGATCCACAAGAACATTTACCTGATACCGCAAAAATGAAGGTTTGGCGGCCGGAAACATCAAGCCTTCCATGGGTGATTTGGTTTCATTGGAAGCAATAAAATCCTGCACGTTTTCAAGGACATCAGCCTGAACCTCGTCGAAATAGTTCAATATATCGCTACAGGCTTTGTATTCGTCCCGAATGACGTCGATGCGTTGCTTTACAACAAACAAGGCGATTTCCTGCATCAGCTTTTCAATTTGTGAACCCATCGACTGATTGATTTTATTGATTTCGCGAATGGTAGCGTCGACCTCAGATTGAACGAGGCTGATATTCTCTTCGATTTCCGTCTGTGAATCTTTTGGGAGGGCCAGGAATTCTTCCGGAGAAATCACCTTGTCTTTCACAATGGGAATGGTTTGATAACCGGTCTTTGTCCGGTTAATCTTAATATTGTGCTCCGATGCCGATGCTTCGAGTTTTTTGATAATTTCCTTTTGTTGATCCGTAAATACTTTCTGGATATCCGACAGCTTTTGCTGATAGGATTCATGTTCAAAGGCTTTGGGGAGCTCTTCCTTTAGATCATCGATCAGTTTGTTCACGGTCTTTGAGAATTGGGTGGCTTTTTTTTCGGGTACGGAAATGGCGATGGGACGATATTCATCCTTGAAATTATTGACCATACACCAGTCCGACGGAGTGGGTAATTTTTTGGCATACTGGTGAACAATGTCTTTGATTATGGTCGATTTCCCGGTGCCTTCAATCCCGGTTACGAAAATATTATAGCCCGGACTTTTCATGTTCAGGCCGAACTCGATAGCTTGGACCGCGCGCTCCTGTCCGATGACTTTGTCCAGCGGATTGACTTCCGATGTGTCTTTGAAAGTGAACATTTTAGGATCACAGGTCGATCTGAGGTCTGATGATTTCAATTCGTATTTCTTTTTCATGAACCGCTCCTTTCAAAAGGAAAACAGAAACCCCCGGGGTGAAAGCCTTCGGCAGCGGTATTAGTGCATTAAACTTTCAATTTGTCAATAGCTTAGCCCTTGTTTTTCTTATCTTCTTGACAAGATTGCGATTCGTCGATAGTTTTAAGGCATCCTGTTCTCACTGACTGCGGACCTCGTCCGACAGACCTGTCTATTAAACGGTTCCATCCGGAATAGATGTCATTTCGTCAAAAAAATGTCACTTTTGATTTCCGGATGATTAAAAATTATCTTTTTGTAAAAGTAATTATCGCGTCAAAACCAAAATGTTTGCATGCAATGCGGCATTTTGTTGTTTGGCGCCCGGCTTAAACGCTGTTTGGCATGATTTCTGCTTGCTTTTGTGGAAGAACTTATATCATTCTTTAATTGTGTGGTCAAAAATGGCAAACGATAATAAGAGAATAACGATATGCCCCTCATGTGAATGCAGATATCGCACGCCCGAAGCTTTTCTGGGGAGAAAAGTATCATGCAAGGGATGCGGCACTTCCTTTATTGTTGAATTTGACGATGAAAACAAGCATGGGGAAAACGCTGCGACTTTGATGGTAAACGAAAAAGAAGTCGATACCATCTCACACGACGACGCCTACCTGGTGATCGGCAAGTTGGCCGTAAAATATAAGTTTGTTGATGAGGAACAAATTCAGGAAGCATTGGCCATTCAAAAGCAGGAAAAGCTTGCCGGCAAAGAAGCGCTGATCGGAGAAATCCTGGTGACCCATGGGATGATGTCCCGAAACCAGTTGAATTTTCTTCTCTCCATCCAGAAGGTGATTGAAACCCGAAAAATGGACCGAAAATTCGGAATGATCGCCGTAAAAAACGGCTTTGCTGCTCCGGAGGACATCGAGAACGCCTTGATGCTGCAAAAAGAGGGGTATGAAAAAACCAAGATCGTCCGGATGATCGGAGATATACTTGTCGAATCCATGGTCATGACCAGGGATCAATGTGATGCCATTCTTAAAAAACAAAAGCGATTCGACCAAATCGACGCCGTTGAAGCCGAAATGTCTGAAATGCCTGAAATCCCTAAATCCGAACAGGCATCCATCAATGATGCCCACTTCGAGCTGACGGTTTCCGAAGATAAAATGAACGCTTTATTTTCAATATATAAAAAAAGCACGATTTCGTTTACACTCCATGACATCAAGGAATATCTTGAAACAAAAGGAATAAAGTATGGAATCGTGGACGATCAAAACATTTTGGATTACCTTGAGAACAAAGAGGGCCGGGATACACCGCTCACAGTTGCTGAAGGAAAATTACCGGAGCCGGGCGTTGATGCATCCATTAAATATTGCTTTGATACGGATCCGCTGAAGATCGGTACCGTTAAGAACGGAGGGAGCATTGACTTTAAGGATAGGGGAAACATTCCCCAGGTAAAAAAAGGCGATCTCCTGGCGGAAAAAATCCCGGCGGTTGAAGGCACGGCGGGACATGACGTCTATGGACGCTATTTGGCGGTTTCAACACCCAAAGATAAAGCCCTCCGAAGGGGAAAGGGCGCATCGGTTTCGGACGACCGGCTCAAAATATATGCGGATATCGACGGCATACCTGAAATTTCCGCCATCGGCAAGGTTTATGTTTCACCGAGGCTTGAGATTCCGGGCGGTGTAGGGCTGAAGTCCGGTCATATCGATTTTGACGGAAAAATTGATGTCCTGGGTCCTATTCAGAGCGGATACCGGGTCAAAGGGAATAGTCTCAAGGCCAATGAGATACTCAAGGCGAATATTGAGATGGATGGTGATGTCAGAGTCTCGGGCGGCATCATCGGCGCAAAGATCAAAAGCGGCGGCAATCTCAGCGCCATGTATGTTCATGAATCGGAAATTGAAATTTTGGGCGATGTTCTTATCGAGAAGGAAATCATTGATTCTAAAATTAATACCAGCGGCACATGTATTGCCAAGGGCGGTCCGATTTTATCCTCCAGAATTTCGGCCAAAAAAGGAATACAGGCGATTCAGATCGGATCTGAAATATCAAAACCATGCCATCTTAGCGTCGGATTCGATGAAAAGGTCAAAGAAGATATCGATGCCATCAAGGAACTCATGCCGAAAATAAAAGAAGAACAGACGCAATATCAGCGACGGCTGAGAGAGATCGAAAACGAACCGAGCATTATCGAAAAAGTGATTGCCGATATGGCCCAGGTGCAGGACCGGGCACAGGTCAAGCGGAGAGCACTGAGTGACGAAATGGAAAGATTAAAACAATCCGGCGATGATGCGCAATATGAAGGGGCTGAGGCAAAACTTTCGGAATTGGATTCGGAGATAAAAAATAGAGAAATAAAATTGGATGACCTCTTTAGCAAACAAGATGAAATCAAGTCCGAAATTTCCAATCTTAATCATAGCATCGAGGATGCCAAAAACAAGGTTCAAGAT
>JBAUWG010000443.1:0-13549 GCA_049583675.1 Desulfobacterales bacterium
AACCAAGTCCCCCCTGAATCAACTTCATACAAGGGGTTACGATATTTTGTTTAGAGTGAAGTATTTGAAATTTATTGCCAAAATGCATATCCTGAGGTTTAAAGATCGGCTTATCGATGATGCTTTCATTGCTGCTTCTGGGATAAACCCATCGAACGACGCCCGCAGGATCAATCCAGTTGATTCCCATGAAACCGGGGTGATGGGAATAAAACACCTGGGCAAAATCAAGAAAACGCGTTCGGCTGAAATCCGGCGGAACCCTCTCAACCCATCTTTCCGCGAGCAACTCCAGTGAGGCCATGCGTGCATGCATCAGATTTTCTATACGACTTTTCACCTGCCTCGAAGACGTTTCCGTGTGCCGGAAGACAAGCTCCCTTTCGTAACTGTTTTGATTTTGCCACAGAAACACCGAAATACTGCCGAAAATCAAAAACGCGACAAGAGGAGACAATTTTTTCAAATGGCGCATTGAATTATTTTATCCATGTAAAAAAGGCGAGAATGCTTGATTTTCAATTTCTCGCCTTTTTCATATATCCATATTTTTTTGTAAATGCAAAGAAATAACATTCAGATTACACAATGTGAATCTTAATCTGTTTTTGCTTGACCTTTTCTTCCTCGGCAAGCGTTATGGTGAAGATAAGTTGCGACATTTCTTCTAAAACCCGGATGCCGTGTAATTTTCAACAAAATACTTCAGCTTCATCATTGCGGCAGGTCCCGGTTCTTCAAACTGCACCCGGTTCAGCCGCATCTTAACAGAATTGATCGTGAAATCATCATTTATCTTTACATCGGCAATGTTTTTAAACCTCAAATTTTCAAGGTAGAATCCCGAATCAGCAACCAATATGTCCAGCACCGGCGATCCGCTGTATCGCTCTTCGCCGTTAATATAACGAAACAAAAGCCCGCCCGTGCTTATGTCAACGATTCTACCGAACCTGACCGGTTTCGATCGATAGACGGCACATGCAATTTGACCCATACTCCTGTCGGCAATGTGTAAATGCCCGGCAGCAGCCGGCCGGATCAACGCAAAAGCATCTTTTTTAGTCCGAAATCGTTCGTGCGCTCTCTTTTCAAGACTTTTTACCGTGTTTGTATCCATCATTTGCAGCAGTAGCGACGGGGTCGCAGCATCCGCATTATGATCAAATTCGGAAAATTCGCCCGCAAGTTCCATGCGGTCGGGTTGAAGAACATCCTCTAAAAAATAGAGCTTATCCATTTTACCCCCTGATATCCGTCATTTCTTTATTTTGATTAGAATAACCAATTATTTATTGTCGATCTGATCAGTTTTGTCCATAGGGAAAAGATTCATTTTTTCTGGGAAAATCTCCCAGATAGGGATTTCCCCCATACATTGAAACAACTTTTTTCCCTCTTTCTTCATTTCTCTTTCCTATTTAAAGATCCGCGCTAAGACCAGGTGATCAATCGCGGCAAAAATTTTAAATAATCGTCACCTGCGGGCATGGCCCTGACCGTAAACCCATACCGGCCGGATAAATTGCAGGGAATCCGGCAGCCGTAACGATAGTTTCCGGCATTTAAATGTTCGACGACGGTCATAGGAAACATACTGATGCCTTCCAGCGCATCCACGGCTTTCATGTGTCCATTGTAAAGTTCCATGCTGACTTCCTTGGGATCGAGTTTCCCCAGATCGACGTCCACCGTAACTTCGAAGCAATCACCGACTCGAAACGGTCCCTTACGGGTCTGGGCGGGCAGACCGATTCGGATGTCTTTCCACAGGTTCTGCAGCCGTTGTTGCTGGCGGGCCAGGTCGCGGGCTTCCAGAGCATTTTTATTCAGCAGCGTTTTCAGCCTGTGAATGATGGGGGTATAAAAACGTTGTTCATATTCTCCAACCATTCGCAGGCTGCAAAAATCCTTCATGGCCATTTTCATAGATGCTTTCATCATCTGAACCCAGCGCTTGGGAAGTTCGCCTTCGTGTGCTTCGTAGAAGCATGGGATCACCGAATTTTCCAACACATTGTGCAATGCCTGACTTTCGATGGCATCTTGATAGGCGGAATCGATGTATTCTTCGCCGCTTCCGATGCGCCATCCCCGTTCTTCGGAATAGCCCTCACACCACCATCCATCAAAAACACTGACATTGAGAACACCATTGATGGCGGCTTTCATGCCCGAGGTGCCGCAGGCCTCGAAGGGTCTTCGGGGTGTGCTGAGCCAGACATCAGCACCCTGAACCAAAGATCGCGCCAAGGCCATGTCATATCCCTCGATAAACACTGCATGCTGACGAATCTCCGGCCGGCGGATAAATTCGATTAGGCGCTTAATGATGGCCTTTCCTTCCTTGTCCTGGGGGTGGGCTTTCCCGGCAAAAATAATTTGCACGGGACGGCTTTTGTTATTGAGAATCGCCGCCAGCCGACCGGGATCTTCAAGCAGCAAGTGCGCCCGCTTGTAGGTCGCAAATCTGCGTGCAAAGGCGATGGTCAACACTTCCGGATTCAGGACCGCTTCGATCTTATCGATGACGCTCTTGGGGGCATTTCGTCTTTCGTATTGTTTTTTCAACAACCCCCGGCAGGTGCGGATCAATCGGGAACGGCTCATCTCATGTGCCCGCCAGAGTTCGTCGTCGTAAATCTCGTCAATACGGTCAATATTTTCCGGCCGCCGTGAACTCATGTACCATTCCGGTCCCAGGTAACGCTCAAACAACGGCCAGATTTCCTGCGAAATAAACGTCGAGATATGTATCCCGTTGGTGACATGGGAAATCGGAATCTCGTCTTCCGGCCAACCCGGCCAAAGATGGGCCCACATCTTTCTGGCGGTTCTGCCGTGAAGTCGGCTGACACCGTTACGATGCTGGGACATTCGTATTCCCAGAACGGGCATGGAAAACAACGCATCTTTATTGAATCCTTCGATTTGCCCCCAAGACAAAATTTCTTCTTCACCGGCTCCCAGGCGATCTTTCAAGGGCCGAATCCACGGCTCGACCAAATCGACGGGGAAAGAATCATGCCCGGCGGCAACCGGGGTATGGGTGGTAAACACCGTACATCGGGGCACAATTTGTAAAGCGGTTTTCAAATCGATGTGAAACCGTTCCATGAACAATGCAAGACGCTCCAGAGCGGAGAAGGCCGAATGCCCTTCATTCATATGGCAAACCGAAGGAAAGAGATCCATAGCCGCCAACGCCCGCATACCGCCGATGCCGAGCAGTATTTCCTGGGCCAGCCTGATCTTGGGATCCGCCACATAAAGGCGTGCCGTAATCTCACGGGCCTCCGGGGTATTTTCAGGCAAATTGGTATCGAGCAATAACAGGGACGTGCGGCCCAATCGAACTCTCCAGACAAATGCGTGAATCTCGTTGTCGGGTCCAGTAATTGAAATGATGATTTCATTGCCATGGGAATCCCTGGCGCGCTCCAGGGGAAGATAATAAAATTCTACTTCCGGATATTCTTCCTGCTGCATGCCCTCTTGATCGAGATATTGAAGAAAATACCCCTTGCGATACAGCAACCCGACGCCCACAAGGGGAAACGCCATGTTGGAGGCGGCCTTCAAATGGTCTCCGGCAAGGACGCCCAGTCCACCGGCAAAAATAGGAATATTTTCATTGACCCCGAATTCCATTGAAAAATAGGCCACCGGCCCCATTTTTCGGTAAAGGGCATCGGGCAGTTCTGCATGATCGGCAACCCGCTTGGTGAAACGATCCTTGACCCGCTGCATGTGGGCTAAAAAGCTGTCATCTTCGGCAAGTTCTTGCAATCTCGCCTGGCGGACATGGGACAAAAGGTAAATCGGATTTCCTTTGGATTCTATCCAAATCTGCGGTTCAATACGGCGGAACAGCGTGACGGCATCCTGTTTCCAGCACCACCAGAGATTTCGAGACAAAACTTCCAAAAAGGCCAGTGGTTTTGGGATAGAGGGGTAGATCTGGTATGTGAGAATGCGTTTCACCGGTATCTCCCAATTTTGCGGGTTTGAAAATTAGCTATATTTATAGAAGATAAAATAGAGGAATCAACTATCACCCGCTAAGCGGGTGCTTGAATTTTCGGCCACAGGTCGGAAAAGCAAAAGCACATTAGTGCTTTCACCGTTGAACTTGCATCCCGGGTGTAATGCACCCGGTTTGTTTTGTAAGAATCAGACTAAATTGACACATTTTTGGTCTAATTATCCCTTCGTGACCGGATAATCAGCAGCGGCCGATCGATCAGATTTAATACACCGGCCGTTATGCTCCCGTAAAAGGCCCGGGCCAAGCCGGTTCTTCCGTGGCTGGACATTGCAACCAGATCAACACTTTCTCTTAAAGCGCAGTCAGTAATCTGCTCCACAACCGGACCGCCAACAACGCAGATTTTGGCTTCAATGCCTTTCTCACGAAATACGCCTTTCAGAGAATCCAAATAAGATTCCGCCTGCTTTGCCAATTGTTCCAGGTTATGATGGTAAAGCAAAATCGCACTCTCGTCATATCCCACAAGATTGGGGGCGGTGACCACCTGCAGAAAAATGACCTTGGCATTGAAGCAGTGAGCCAACTCCTCAACATGTTTCAATATCCGTTCCGCCCGCTTTGATCCGTCCAACGGCACTAAAATTACTTTATACATATTCGCCTCTTTTCAAGAACACATCCGCCGGTTAATATAGAAGCATCTCAAAAAAGTCTTTTCGCTCTATATCGGCGTTGGGCCCTCGTCTCAAGTCCTCGACATACTTGAGAGTATGCCTGCGGGTTGATCCTCAGCCTCGCCTTGATCTCGAGCGAAAATCCTCATTTTGAGATAGCTTCTAAATGAATGATGGGACTATGATTTTCAGTCAACGGTGCATATCCTCGCGCAGACTTAACAATGGAACCGGGCAGTGACGGAACATCTTTTCCGCTGTTGAGCCGAAAAGAATGCCTGCAAGATTGGTGCGGCCCTTTCGCCCCATCACCACAAGATCGACGCCGCTATCCTTGGCAGCCTGTATCAGCTCATGAAACGGGACGCCTGTCTTGATGATTATCTCCGCAGGAAGATGTTTGTCAGAGATTTCTTCGATGGTTTGATTGATTTGTTCCAGTCGATCTTTTTTCCGGTCTTTGATAAATTCGTCTGCGGAAAAACCAATGCTTTCTATTTCCGCTCTCCGTACTGCCTCTAAATCTCTTTGGTTGATGACATTGACAATCGTCAGATCGCTTTTCAATTCATCGGCCAACTCAGCAGCAAACACCAAGGCTTCTTTGGAAAAGTCGGAAAAGTCATACGCCACCATGATTTTTCGAATTCTTTTCATTGCTTCCTTTTTTTTAAGATCAATCTGAGGTTAAACATTTTTTGTTTGCTATTCCCGGTTGTCTAAACAGGCTAACGAAAAGAACGCAAAAGATATGCCAACCGTCAACTATAAAGGTGTTCCGGATAAGCGGCTGATAAATAATTACTTTTCCCAACTTCCTTAATATCTTCAACATGGGCGAAAAGGAATTGGTGTCAGAATTTTTTACAGAATGTAAAAGGGGTTGGAATTGACATCCGGATCTTGAACAGGAAAAGGGAGCAGAAATAACGTCTTATTCGTAGGGTTCGAAAACACGATATAACCAGTCATAAACCGGCGCCAGGTATGTGCCAATTGGTTCTCGCTGAAGCCCCATAAAAATAAATCCCTTTCGTTGATCGGGAACAATGGCAATGTGTCTGATGGGTCCGGGGTTCGGGAGAGATACAATAAGTTTGTTGAATAGATCAATCATCCGGTCTTGTTCGTAATAAAGGAAGAAAGCCAAATCGCCCCACTTCAAATCCATTCGGCGAAGCCGTGAAATGTTGGTGATGACAGGTCCTCGAAACCCGGAATATCCCCTTTCGATGATGTGACCTTCGCCGGGTGGCGGATACCTCATATAAACGGAAATAAACAGCCGGTCGTATTTCATTAAAAACTTCGAGATGGGCATATACAAAGGCGCCTGCCGCGGCAGCAGGGTGAGTGTGACGTCGATTCGAGAGACCGAGCCCCGTTCTTTGAAAGCGAAAGTGCCGTGATGTCCGACAGCGCCCCCGATATTGGTGAAGGTCTGGTCGTCGGGTCTAAAAACCTTTACGAGGTCGTTAAAAACAACGGTGCAAATCTCTTTGTTTTTTCGTCTGCCGGAGTGAAAAGAAAAGGCAATAAAAACGCTGATCGCGATAATCACGAGCAATACGGAAACCGTTGTGGTGCTTCCAAAAGTTTCCATTGACTCTCCCTTTCCGAAGTTTACCCTTACAAAAGAGAGTTGATCC
The DNA here is from genome assembly GCA_049583675.1 of Desulfobacterales bacterium. Lineage (GTDB taxonomy): Bacteria > Desulfobacterota > Desulfobacteria > Desulfobacterales > UBA11574 > UBA11574. The sequence goes on from JBAUWG010000443.1 coordinate 6,315, forward strand.
CACTTTTGCCATGCCGTTTATGCAACGTTAGGGTTTGTTCATTAAAACCGATGGCAGCCAGTGATAAATCGGAGCGAAATAGCGTGCCACCTGCTCCTTCTTTGGAATCATGAAGATAAATCCTTTTTTCTGGTCAGGAACAAGAGCGATGTGCCGGATGACGCCCGGGGCAGGATTTGTTCTCATAAAGGATCGCATCTTCTCGCGCATCTCCGAGCTGTGGAAGTAGAGGTGAAAATCGAGGTTTTCCCATTTGACGGTTTCATGATGCATCAGGTGCGCATTTTCGATCTTCGAACCCATGAATTTGCTGTATTTGCTTTCAATCAGATGGGCTTCTTCCGAAGGCGGTTTCTTCATATAGAGGGTGATGAAAAGGCGGTCATATTTTCTAAGCAGTTTTGAAATGGGCAGATAAAGCCAGGAATGTCTCGGCAATAGTGTGATGGTTGCGTCCACACGGGAACAAAGTGTCCCCTTTTTTTTAATGAACAAATTGGCGTGAAACCCGATGGCACCGCCGATGTTGGTAAAATTTTGGTCATCCGGCTTGACGACGTTGATAAGATCGCTGATGGCGGAACGGTAGATTTTTCTGTTTGAACGGCGCCCCCAGAAATACCCGAGTGTCAATAAAGTGCTGAATCCGATAAAGAGAAAAAAGACCGGCTGATGGAGAATATCCGCAGTGTTTCCCATTTTTTTTGCCTTATGTCATTTCAAACGGAGATAAAATGATTTCCGAAATATCGTACAATGTGCTGTTTTGCCCGTCAAGGAGGCTCTCCGAGAAGGCCACACGCTGGATGGGAACCTCTGGTGCAAGCGCCTGCATTGATGAATCCACGTGGTCCGCCATATCCTTGTACTTTAATTGAACTTTATTGTTGATCAAGAGCCGCAGGGGAAGCTTCAGGTCCCGAAGACCGTCGAGAAGTCGCTTCGACTCTTTCAGCGACAGCGTATCGGGATTATAGACTAGAACGATGCCGCAATCTTTGCCTTGAAGCACTGAGGAAAGATCTTGATAATTCTCTTTGAGTGTCTTAAGCCGCTTCAGAATATCATCGTCATGCTCATCGTAGCTCAAGACGGTTTCCTTATCATCGAGAATACCGCGGATTCGATAGATCGTGTGCCGTTTTTCCAGAATATCCCGTCTGATCTGCACGAGCCGGTCGATCCAAGTCACCGTAATCCGCGGAAGTGCAAGGAATCTGAGGGTCAATCCCGTGGGCGGCGTATCAAAGATAATATAATCGAAGTCGCTTTCGGACCTGAGGGTTTCTTCGATACTGGTCAAAAGTGCGTATTCTTCAATTCCCGGTGAATATTTTAAAACCGAGAAATAGTGATCCAAGTTTATGGTTTGAAGATAGCGGTAGGTGTCGGTCAGCACCCGGGTTTCCCGCTGGAGATATTCCCGGCAAAGCTTCTGAAGATTGACCTCTTTGAGATAGAGGGAATCGGTGAACCGATGCTTTTTGTGGTTGAGAACCACGCCGAAAATATCGCCGAGATTGTGGGCCGGATCCAGGGATACAATGAGAACCCGATGACTCTGGGACAATTGCCACGCCGAAGCTGCGGACATCGTCGATTTTCCCACTCCCCCTTTCCCGGTAAAAAAGAGAATTTTCATCTAGTCTATCCCAATGGTGCCGCACATTTCAGCCAGCATATCGTTGCAATCTTTTGCCCGCTTGCAAAGGATCTGTAATTCGCGCTCCATGTAAGGGAGCAATTCCACAGCCAGAAAAGTCGGCGGGGATGAGAAACCGGCAAAGGAACCGATCAGAAGGAGCGCAAAAATATTTTCCAGTTCCTCCATCTCCATGATAGTGAGTGCCGCGGCCTGTTCTCGATGCGCTGCGTCAAAACCGGCGAAGAGGCGACGAACCCATTGAACTATCGACGAAATCATAATCCGTTCCATACGTCATAAGACAACCGGTGCACGGCATCGCTTATACCGTGCACCGGAAACCTCTTGAATATGGCCGATTCAGGCCTTTTATTCCGCCTTCCTATAGGATTTTGATTTAACAAAATCGTAAATAAATAAGAAGTTCAGGAAGAACATCACGACCAGAATTATCATCACCGCCCAGCCGGGAACGGGTTTTGCAGCGATTGCACCGGGTTGGACAAACAAGATGAACCAGATGAATGCCGCCGTTACGGTAATCCAGAGCAGCCAGGCAGGAATCACTGCGGCATTGGCAAACCCGGATTTCAGTTTCTTCGCCACATAAGCCGCACCGGTCATGAGTGCGATGGACGCGATCAACTGGTTTGCCGCGCCGAAAGATCCCCAGATAACGAGCCAGTTGCCGCTGGCAGCAAGGTAGATACCGATGACCGCGGGGATAATCGAGGCCACCCAACGGTTGGTCAGGACATTGTATAGTCCTGCGCTGCTTTCCTTCAACGGTGCGGCCATTTCCGACAGGCAATATCGGGCCAGTCGGTTGGTCGTGTCCAACGTGGTCATGGCAAAAGACGCGACCCACATCCCGGCAAGCACTTTGACGTATTGAGACGGGATAAAGGAAAGCCATGTAGACGAAACCATGTCGGCGTAGGATTGCACAAAAAGGTTGGCCTTGGAAAGGCCCAATTTCCCGGAAATAATGGTAAAGGTCGCTCCCCAATTGGATGCATTGAGATCGAATCCTATTGCTTTTGCCGCAGCAGCCGTCTTGAGGGCCGTATAGCCGAAACCGGCAATGGAGACAACGACAATCGTTGAAAGAAATCCTTCCAGAAACATGGCGCCGTAACCGATCACAAGGCCGTCGGTTTCTTTGTCAAGCTGCTTCGACGATGTTCCTGAAGCCACCAGTGAGTGGAATCCGGACAGGGATCCGCAGGCAATGACAAGGGGAATCGCCGGCCAGAAAGGCGTGGGCTTACCCCCCAGCAGCACTGGAGAAAATCCGGCAAATGCAGGGACCTCGAAACCTTTGAATGCAAAGATGGCGGCCGCGAATCCCAATACAAGTCCGGCATAGAGCAGCCAGGAGTTCAGATAATCCCTGGGCTGGAGCAGTACGTTTACGGGGATCGCAGATACGATGAAGATGTAGAAAAAAAAGACCCACATCCAGGTCATATAGGACGCTTTGATGGGTGTCTCGACGCCGAGCCAGATGGCAAGGCCAAGCAAGGCGATACCGATGATCGTTGCCAGGCCGAAGTTCATCTTCACCCGGTAGATCAGCACCCCCAAAATCAGCGCGGCAATGATTTTATAGAGATACGCCGAGGCAATTGCCGGCGTTCTGACGAACATGCCGCCGACAATGGCGGCAAAGGCGGCCACCACCAGAATCAACAGGAAAAAAACAATCCAGTAAAACGCATAACCCGTCCGTTTGCCGATAAGATCGGTGGCAACGAACTGCACTGATTTACCGTCATAACGGACCGATGCCATCAACGACAGATAGTCATGGACGGCACCGATAAATATGTTGCCCAGCCAGACCCATAAAAGTGCCGGCGCCCAACCCCAGCAGATCGCCAGTGCCGGCCCGATGATAGGGGCCGCACCGGCAATGGAGGCAAAGTGATGCCCCAAAAGAACCTCTTTTCGTGCCGGAATATAATCGACACCGTCATAAAGGCGATGAGACGGTGTCGGTTGCTCGTTTGAGACCTTCACCACATCCCGCTCAAGCTTCCGCCCGTAAGTCAGGTAAAGGATAAGATAAAGAAAAAAACCAATAAAGATAATAAGCGTTGTCATCATTTCCTCCTTTCTTTTGTTAAAAATCAGAAAACGCTCCCTACAAAAATTCTTTCATAAATTACCTGATAACGCTGTATCAGCATTTTTTCAATAGATAATTTTAAAATTAGAACGGCAAAAGACATGCCAAGAATAAACTTTGCAGGCAAGATCAAATAATACTCTGATAAGTCATGGTATTCGCCGGAGATTCATTCACGTTTTGCCACGGACAGGAAGGAAGTGGTGTCAGCATTTTTTACATAATGTAAAAAGAATTGGGACCTGATACTATTGCTGGCCCTATGCGGTTTGAAAGCTTCAAGGTGTCAACTGATTTTTTTCTTTTGATTCTCATACCATTTCGCAAACAGCTTATCAAAATACTTCTCATCCTCGATCATCTCTTTGGTAATTTTATAACTCCCTCTAACGCCCATATAATTTAATGCGGATGCGCCAAACAGAAACTTTTTCAGCGTCTCGGATATCTGGAGGTTATGCTGGTGTGCATAGTGTTCAAAATAATCTTGAACCGCTTCATCTATGACGAGTTCGATCCCATATTCTTTTTTAAAATTCTCGACAAAATCGACAAATGGCGATTTTTCCAGCATTTTCAAAAGATAATCTCTGGGTTTTTCACACAGCTCCCGATTCACTTTCAGGGATGTAAAATTTAAGCCCGGAAGTTCGAATTGAAAATCCGTTAAGATATTTTCCCATACACTCACAAGGGCGCGGGCGCCCGTCTTTCGATTTTCCGATATTTCCGCTGCAAATTCAATAGCGTTCAATGTAAACTCCAGATCGATATTGAACAGCTTAAATTCCATTTTGTATTGATTGAGGATCGAGTCTTTGGTGTCCTGCATGATGCGAATCAAATCGTTTTTGGACAACAAGTTGACAAACGTTCTGATGGGAGATCTGCCGATAAGTTCGGGTAGAAGCCCGAAATTAATAAAATCATCTGCTTCCGCTTCTTTATAAAAGTTTTTCAACTGGCTTTTTTCGTTCTTTTTCTCGTCGGAAGCGAATCCTTTGATCGCGACACTGCCATCGTCTTTTACCCGTCCCTTATGCTGGAGTCGTTTTTTTACAATGGACTCCAGATTGTCCCCCATCCTTTCAAAAGAGCCCCCCAGTATAAACAAGATGTTCTCCGTGCTGATCATGCTGTCCTTTTTGCCGGCTTTTTCTCCTCTCTGCCGATCCATGACCTCCTGGATTTGCGAGGCGGCGGAATACGGATTGTTGATGGGAACGAGTTTTCTTTCTATCAGTTTTAACACCGACCGTTGAAATCCTTCTCTGGAAATATCATGTCCGGCCAATGAACCGTCTTTTGCTTTTTTATCAATTTCATCAATACAGATCAGGCCCCCGTATCTGCCGATGAACCGTGCTTGTTCTTCCCGATGGTGTCCCGGCGCCATATCAATCAATTCACGAACCATGTCATCGGCACTTTTGCCGACATAACCGGCCTCGGTATAGTCCGTGGCATCGATGATGAGCGTCGGAACCTGCAAAAGATCGCCTAATACCTCCACACAATAGGTTTTGCCGCTGCCCGACGGCCCTGCGGTGATCGTATTTTTCTTTCGAAATCTTTTTACCGTTTCATCTTCCGGGTGCTCCCTGAGATATTTGATCATGGCGAAATGATAGCCCGCGGCAATGGCCAGCCGCTTTTTATATTCCTCCTGGCCAATGACATATTTGTCCAAATGTTTTTTGATTTCTTTGGGCGTATAAATTTCGGGCTCAACAGGTTCCGCCGTTTTTTTTTGTGAAGAAAATCGATTTTCAAGAAAAGATTGAAATGCCTCGCCGGCCCTTTCCTGGGCATCCAGATATGCTTTGGCGGCTTCTTCTTCGGAGCAATTATAATTGGCCATGATTTGCGTTATGGCTTCTTTTGGAATGGATATCTTCATAAGTCTTAACCGATTGGAAAACAGATAACCGCAAATGGACGCAAATGAACATAAATATTATTATCTTAATTTGTGTTTATTCGTGTTCATCCGCGGTTTTATCTTTCCCCTTTCCTCTTTTCTATTTTCTCTTTCCTATTTTTTAGTTGGAATTTTCATCCTTAGGTGACAATCCAGACCGCCATTTCTCTTGCCATTTGAATGATCTTGTTGCTGACCCGGCCCATGTCAAACTCTTTTACATTCGAAAGACCTCTTCGTCCGACGGCAATGGTTCCATATCCACCGTTTAACGCCTCTACCACAATCGCACTGGCCCGGCTGGGTACCTGGTTAACGATTCTGGTATGGATTTGATGACGGCTAAAACCGGCTTTCTCCAAATGATCGGCGGCCTCCTTAAAAATAGATCCCATAATTTTTTCGGTTTGATCCAATTTATTTTTATCGATATCTCTGATCGCATGAAACAAGGAAATCTCCCAGTGCGAATTGTCTGCCATGGCGCCGATGTAATCGATGGCCCTTTTCGCGCCTTCCGACGTATCTATTGCCACAAGGATTTTGCCGACAAGCGGTGTGCCGCCCACAACGCAGACAGGCGTATGGGTCAAACGTCCGATCAGTTTATTGGCAACGCCTCCCCATAAAAAATCCTTCAGCATACTCGTTCCCCAACGGCCCACAATCACTCCGTCATAATGATTATGTGACTCATGGACGATGTCTCTTGCGATGCCCGTTTTCCTTCCCTGGATTTTAATCTGAACAACATTTTGCGGGTAGTCCCGATCCAGAAATAATTGGCGGGCTTTTTCCATGAACATTTGAATTTTTTGGTTTTGCTGTACCTCGAAGGAACGCATGTGGTCTTCTTCATACTGGTTTTCAGGTTCTTTTTCAATATCCCAAAAACTTTCCGGAAATTGCGTTAGCACATGAAAAAGAACGATGTCCGTACGGTCCGGTGGAAACAACCGGCCGGCATAGCGCACTGCCTCAAAAGATTGGTCCGAACCATCCACAGCCAATAAAAACTTTCTGTTTGATTTTCCCACGATAGGCTCCTTTTTGACCGCTTGAGCGCGATATCTATGTTTGAACTGACCATCCCGTGAGCAGATGGTGATATTATTTGTATAAAACAGGGCCGCAAAAGACATGCCAAAAATGGCTGTTGAAGGAAAGGCATATCAACATATTGATAAGCTGTACTATTTTTTGATACCGGGGGCATGTTTTATTCGAGATAAAAAAAGAAGGGTGTCAATTTTTTTTACAAGATGTAAAAACACAACATGGGGCTTCGCCCCATTTGGCATGTTGGAATAGTGGAATATTGGGGAAAAAAGTTGATCAATACAATAAATTTTAAGTTTTTGGGACGTTAAGTCAGGTTATATCTTCTTTTACGGAAGTTGTGAACTCAAGACCGAATTTTTCGATCTTGGAATGCAAGGTGGGTCTTGAAAGACCGAGGAGTTTCGCCGCTTGCGATCGGTTCCCGCCGGTAAAATTGAGGGCCTCGCTGATAATGATATTGGCAAACCGCTCCATGC
>JBAUWG010000444.1:0-15276 GCA_049583675.1 Desulfobacterales bacterium
AAAAGTCAGATTGGCAGCCAGAGTGTCTTTTGCATCTTCCAGACCGACAATCTCCAGAGCTTCTTTCACCGTTTCCGACTTGTTTCCGTCTTGAGATCCATAGATGGCCGCAATGCTGATATTCTGCAGCACGGTCAGTCCGGCCAGCGGCTTTGGAACCTGAAATGTTCTATTGATGCCCCTGTGAACGATCTTGTGGGATGCGAGTCTGTATATGGATTCGCCGTCGAATTCGATAGAACCGCCATCCGGCTTATAGATACCGGATATAACGTTAATGACGGTCGTCTTGCCGGACCCGTTCGGACCCGCGAGTCCGACTATCCTGCCCTTTCCCACAGTTATGCTGAAACCGTTCAGGGCCTTGAGTTCACCGAATTTCTTAACCAGACCATCGACTCTGAGAAGCACGTCTTCACTATGGGACATTGATTCTCCAATTCTGCAAAATGGATACGATCCCATTCGGGAGGAACAGGACCAGGATCATAATAAGAAGTCCGTAAAAAAGCTGAAAATATTGCGGCGTCGAAATGCCTATGAAATTATACATGCTATACAATATCAGCGTCCCCAGCAGCGGACCCACGATGGTGCCCATGCCGCCAAATAAAACAAAGACGATCGTGAACACACTCACATTGAGGTCGAACACAGTGCTGGGGTAAAACACCGCCGTAAACCACGCGAAAACGGCACCGCAAAGACCGGCCACAAATGCGCTCAGCATCCATGCAATACTTCTTGCCTTGACGATGTTGATCCCTGCCAGTGAAGCCGTCACTCGATCTTCTTTAATCGCAAGCAGGGAAAGTCCGAAATCGGTCTTCCTCATGTACAATACCAGCAGCATGGAAAAAACCAATACACCCAGCATCAGATAGTAGCTGGCATTGGCATTGTACACGGAGGACAAATCAATACCATATGGGCCCTGGGTGACTTTTTGCAGATTGGGGTTTGCAACCAGATAATAGAGCGCCTGGGACGCAGCCAGATTGGCAATGGCAAAGTAGGCACCCGATAATCTCAATAGGGGGAAAAGGATGATGCCGATGATAACGGCGACGATGCCCCCCGCAAGTACGGCCAAAAATGGAGAGATCCGCAAGAACATGATGACGATAGATGCCCCGTATGCACCTGCTCCGAAAAACCCCACATACCCGAACGGAAGATAGCCGGTGAAGCCGTAAATAATATTCAGGCCTTCCGCCAGGGCCAGATACATCATCATATTGAACAGAAAAGATTGATTGTCATAAACAAACGGAAGTGTAACAAAGATGAGTATGATTGCAAAAATAGCGCCTAAACTTGAATAGTATTTGCTAAGCACTGCGTGCCGCCTTTCCGAACAAACCTTCCGGCTTGAGAAGCATAATCAAAATCAGTAGAATATACGGCAGAATATTTGCCCACGATGAAAAATAAGTCTGCATGAACATGATGGCGACCCCATACAGCAAACCACCGATGATGGTTCCAAGGGGGCTGCCCAGAGAGCCGAGGACGATGATGGCAAATGAGACGGTTGTGAGGTTCGGGCCCATTGAAGGATAAGCGGCGCCTATCATAAAGTAGCTGAAAATTCCAGCCACCGAGGCAAAAACCAAACCGAGGCAAAACGCGATGGCCGAGACTCTGTCAATATCGATCCCGCTAATTAAAGCTTCCTCCCTATTTGACATGATGGCCCGAGTTGCATATCCAAGCCGTGTGTGTCTGAAATACCAGTAGATCATGATGAAGGCCGCAATGGCAACGAGTGTCGTTGCCAGCCACGCTTTCGGAAAGGATTGTCCCAATATGGAAAAAGACGACGTGCCGAACACGGTTGACGGTATGGACCGCTGGTTGTTCCCGAATGCAAGAATGATCACGGCCTCAATGACTTGGGACAGGCCAAAGAACAATATGAAAGACAGCATTTCCGGGTCACTGGATTTGGAAAGACGAGGTACGAAGGCGTAGTAAAGAGGGAAACCGATAAGAAAGAAAACAGCGGTTGCAATAGGAATGACCAACAAAGGGTTGATTCCAAAGAGATGAAACAACCAAAAGGCCAGAAACGCCCCAAGCATGATGAAGTCGCCATGGGCCAGGTTGATCATCCTCATGACGCCGAAAATGATATTGAGTCCTAAACCCACAAGCCCGAAAAATATGCCGTACATGATGCCGGCAATTATGCTGTATGCCAAAAGATTCACTCTTTGGCCTCCTGGGTGGCTACAGGTGCGTTACGGATCCCGCCTGAGATCTCTCCCGACGAACACCCCCTGTGCACGGATTTTTCATCGATTGTCGGTGCCCGCTTTTACACGGGGGATGAGCGGGCGCACACATAAAACAACAGGGTGTGGACCCATTCCACACCCTGCCTTAGTACCTGGTTCAGTCTTACGGGGCCGGGTAGATGGCGTTTGCGGTCTTCGTTTTGCTCGGATAGACCACATTGACCCCTATCTTGTTACCGCTTTCCGGCACGAGCTGGGCGACCGGCAGCATTTCTCCTATTTGCGCGCCGGTTCTGCTGATTTTGAATGTACCATCCAGTGTCGTCACCTTGCCTGAAAAAGAAGCGATGGCTTTTCTGAATGCTGGCTGGTTGAAACTTCCGGATGTCTCAAGCGTTTTCTGGATGATCAGGCCGGTGTTATAACCCGCAACCGTCAGGAAATTGACTTCTTTTCCGGCATCTTTTTTGTACACCTTTTCGAAACGGTCGATGCCCATTCCCAGATTCACCTTGTTGTATCTCAAAAGGGGCGGTGTGGGATAGGTGTAGGTATAGTCGAGGGTTTTCCGGCCGACATTCGTCTCCAGCAGTTTCAGCAATTGCCCGGGGAAGACGGTGAAGGTCATCTTGAATTTCATACCACTTGACTGCAACGCCTGCAAGAATGCGATGTCGTTGTTGGGATAGCCGAATTCGATGACCGCATCCGGGTTCGTCGCCTGGATGTCGTGAAGGAGAACCGAATAGTTGGTCGTGCTTGATGGAACCGCATGATAGTAGACAGGTTTAATTCCTGATTTGATCAGTCTCTTGTGAAGGGTCTCGGCTTGAGATTGATCGAAATCGTTTGAGGAGTAAATGACAGCCACCTTGTCTATCTTCTTGTGGGCCAGGAAACCCGCCAGGGCATACGGCCATTTTCCTGAGGTCGGCAAACTGCAAAGCACCACATACTTGTTGGAGGGGGTAAAAAATTTGGCCGCCGTTCCGGTCTCATCAAAAAGCATAATCTTGTGTACCTTCGCCAAAGGGACCGCAACAGACGTCAAAACAGACCCGAAATCCGCCGCAAGAACATTGACGTGGTCTTGCGTGATGAGCTGGTTGTAGAGTGTTGCCGCCGTAGAAGTTGCACTTTGATCATCGTAAGCAACCAGCTTTAATGGTATTTTCTTGTGGAAGGCTTTGACGTAAACACCTCCGTCCTTGTTGACCTGATCCACCCAAAACTTTAAGCCGTTATACTCCGGCATGGATGAACTCGCAAAAGGCCCGCTCGATGCATACAGCGTCCCTACTTTGATGACGCTAGGTGTGCGTATGGCAAAAGCAGGCTCTACCATAAAGACTAACACGGCCGAGATTATCAGGGCCACTAAAAAATTAAATTTTCGCATTTCAGACTCCTTTATTTTTCTAAGCTGAGCTTAGTCTATAATGATGACAAATCATTATTCATATTCATTTCCTGCCACCGGCAGGCATGTCTACGATTGTTATGATTACGCATATGGTTGATTTAGGAAGGCCATACCCCTTAGGATTCTCATTACATTCCTTCCGTAGCATGAGCGAATAGCTCGGAGTTGCAACTTATCGAAGGGCAGATAAATATTGGAAGGATGCACATCGGCCTGTCTTGACTCATCTAAAGCCGGGGTGATTTTTCAGCTACACCGACAGGTTTCCACCCGGGTTTCTCGGCGATCTTCGTCGCGAGACGGTGGTGAGTCCAGTGCATAACCTACGTGCCAAAAAGGGGAGATGTCTAAAGGCGTACTTCCAGTACGTCGAGGATATCTTTCCAGCGCAACGTACTTTACACGGGGCTATTTGCCCTCAAAGCGATTATAGGCAATAAATCCGGGCTTATCCTCAGGCAATATTGTCTGCCTCATAATTTTAAAATTGGTACCATTTCTGCCGTTGTCAAGCCCATTGATTGATAAGAATTTCCTTAAATATATTTTGTGTCCAATAGGCATATCTGAAAAAGGGACAAAGTACGGATACCTCAAGATTTAAAATTCGTTAAAATTTCAGCCGATTTAAAAGCGATTTATAAAATTCCCATAAGGACAAAAACATCTGCTCTGCGCTGCTCATCATGCGATTGGGTGAAAAACGATACGCCAAGCTCATGCCGATGAATCGGTTCATTGATAATACCTAAAATGAGCGTAAACAAATCATCGGAATGGAGGTCTGTCCTCGGCAACAATATGATATAATGATAAATACGTTGAAAATGCACGCTCCAATAAGGCTTAAACATACATTTTTGATACCAAAAATGTATGTTTAAGAAAAAACGCGAACAGAATACAGAAATCAGAAGTCGAAGATCAGTGGCAAAGAATGAGGAAATAATGGGGACATTTATGATTTTATGCTTTCCATCGGTAGTTGGATGTGGCAAGCGTTAATTATGCCACGAAAAGCGAGAATAAATGCACCGGGTGCGCTTCATCATGTAATTGTCAGAGGGATTGAACGCAGATAGATTTTCCGATCCGATGATGATCGTAAGAATTTTTTAAATCGTCTCGGAAAATTGATTCCTGAAACACAAACCGTTAAAGAACAAAGTCTTTTATGTTTTTGGGCGCATCGAAAGCTTGGCATCACGACCATAGAGATTGGAAAAAGGCTGAGTATTAGCCAATCGACAGTGAGTCGCTCCTCCATGAAGGGGCAACAAATTGAAAGAGAGAATCGATTTGAGTTAATTGATCGAAACGCATGAAGTCATAGGATGTCCCCATTATTTATGCAAGCTCTTCAGCTGGCCCCAAGGGCCTCGTGGCCCCCGGGCCAATTGAGCGTCAGCGTTCTCTGCCTTGGAACACATAAGTTGTTAGTCTATAACGAGCAAAAACATATTGACATAGACCCTCCTATAGTTTATATTTCGAAGTGTAAACTATGATGAGGGAGGTGAATCATGAAAGCAACCGCAAAAGACTTAAGATTTAATTCAAAGGAGCTGCTTGATACGGTCAATAGGGGTGAAGAGGTCGTAATAACCTTTCGTGGCAAGCCTTGCGCAAAACTCATTCCCTACGTGGGGGAAAATAAACAAAACACAACAAACGAATTGTTTGGAATCTGGAAAGATAACGATCTGGTCCAAAACGTCGATGAGTATGTTCGAGGATTAAGAAAAGGAAGATTCTAAATGATTATGGATACGGATGTCCTTATTTGGTACATGAAAGGTAATCAAAAAGCATATAAAGCTATTGAGAATTCAAAGCATTTTTTTATCTCTGTTGTCACATACATGGAATTAGTACAAGGCATGAGAAATAAAAACGAGTTGAACAATCTTCGCATGGCTCTTCATGCCTGGGGCTCAAAGATTCTCTATATTTCGGAAGAAATATCCGTTAAAGCGATGTTTTTTGTGGAACAGCATTTTTTAAGTCATTCTATTCAACTTGCGGATGCATTGATAGGTGCAACAGCGATTTCACACGGATTTCCGATCCTTACCGGAAATGACACGCATTACAAGATACTTAAGGGCTTACAACTCAAAAAGTTTCGTCCTTGATCTCTTAGCAGCGAATCGGGTAAGGGGGAGGCTTTCTCTTCCCCTCCCCACACCATCTATCATGCGGATCCGCACTAGGCGGTTCACTTAAATTACCGGACCGTAGTTGGGTAATGAATCCGCCCAAAGCGGATAAATACTCACCCACAATTCTTTGAGAGACACAAGACCTCTTGAGGGGTCGGAAGCTATAGCGAAGCCTCTTGATCTTTAAGCCATTGATTGGTCATGCCGGTTTGCGTGGCTTATCGGCTTGTTTTTATCATAGAGGGAATTAAAGACACTGATTTGGAGGGATTTGACCGGGGCATTTATTTTCGATATAAAACATTAAAAAGGAGATTGGAAATGACGACAAGCGACGCAACAGAAAAAAAGCCCCTCTGGCTGTCAATCGAGAAGAATATCCTTGAGCTCGATTCACAGGGCCTATCAGAGGAAAACTTTGAAGCATCAATTCAACGGATTGCGGGTCAACTTGACAACGCAGGTTATAATGTTTCGCGTCACGGGGGCAATATTCGTCAACTGAGATGGGCAATGGATGACGCACGTAAGGTCGGAAGGCCCCTTATGGCGGATTTCAACACCGCGATCGCCGCACTTACACTGGAGGACGTGGCTGACCCTTATTTTGCAGTGAATAAGCTCATCGACGACCTCGGAAAAACATGGCCGGAACTCCAAAAAGCCGAGCGTAGACCAGATGTAATACGGATTGTCGAGAAGACAAAACTTGATCTGCTCATTACCAAGGCAAAAGGCATGCCCGGCGATGAAGGTATCCGATTTCTCATTGAGGGAAAAATAGATTCTGAAGTGATTACTAACGCGTTGGACATTACCGGGGAGAAGTTGAAACAGGTGAACACCGAGATGGAAAAGGAACGTAAAGAGAGGCAAAGAATAACCAAGCTGCTTGAGGCAGTAGAAGGCAAGTCCAACGAAGAAAAGGTGAAGCACCTTCTTACGAACAACGTCTCCGAAAAATCGATCATCGAGGTGGCAAAATTTGACCAGGGCGCGATCGATGCCGTCAAACAGGCAATGGAAGCGGAATTAAAGGAGAAACAAAGGTTAGAAGAAGAGGCGGCTGCACGGAAAAAGGAAGAGGCTTCAGGACCTAAATTGGAAGATATTCCGCCGGATGAAATGCTCGAATACATCGAGTCCATTCGTGAAATCATGGAATTTAGCAATCAGGAGAAAGAAATCAGAGTTATGTGTGAGCAGAGTTCCATCCCCAAGTGCCTTGTGGACATTGCTGTTTCGGAGCCTGACAGGCTGGATAAGCTTGAAAAAGAGGCGGAGGGATAATAGATATTTTCTTGAAATGTGCCAGGTCTTGAGAAAATAGTTGATACCCTGAAAAACAGCGTAGCATGTGGATTTCACACTTGGCAAGCTGTACGAGTTCAATGCATTAAAAATTGTGCATCGGTGCTCACATCTTTGTGCATCTCAAACGATTGACATCAAGCGGATTAATAGGGCTAAAGTGTCAAGTAGTGACTGGCTGACAGTCATCATCCAACCTGTGATGCTTTCTTTGAATACGATGCGAGGTCGGTCGTATCGGCATGGGTATTGCCAGGGGATATAGCTTTGGAGAATCAGGAGGCGGCATGAAAGAGCGAAGTGGAAATCGGAGGATGAACGAGGGGGAGGAGAATGTCTGCCCGCGTTGCAGGGGTACGGGCATGGTGTGCGGCCACAAGCCGGAGATACTGCCCGGGGCCTGCTGCGCGGATTTCGCCAACGCCATCTGCCCGGAGTGTGGGGGAACGGGGAGAGATCGACGCAAAAGAGAGGAAAACAAAAGCTCCACCACACAAGACAAAATTTAAACAGTGGATTAAAATCGTGACGACAAATGCCCGCATAATCAGATCGTCCTGTCGCGGCTGTCGCGGAGTTTACCCGTCGTTTTGCCAACGCTTTTGGGACGCCCAACTTCGTCAATCCCGGTCACCGGTGCTACCTGCCAAGAGACATTGCAAGCGTCATTACCCCTTAAGTGCTATCTTTGCAAGGTGTATAAACCCTAACGTTGCATAAACAACATGGCGAAAGGGGGATTATCTATACGAGTTTCAAATAAAAATCATCGAAATACCCCCATTTTTGATTTCCAACCCAAGGTGAATTCAAAGGATGGGGTCAATTTGGTGCCATGTTCTTTACCCTTCGGGAAAGTCGGGGGACTCCAGATCCTGCGTTAGCAGGGGTTCGCAGTAGGTTTACTACGGCTTCACCCTTGGCGCCTTTCGAAGTGAAACGAAGGTCCCGCTGTCGGGAGGCTCTGAAGCCCTCCGGCTTTTGTAACGATAGGGTAAGGCTTGATGAGCAGAGAAAATATTTTCTGCACGAATCTGACAGGAGAGTGAAAATGGACGATCGAGTTCGAATTCCAAGGGACATTGACAACGATTACAGCAGGGAAGCGGCTTCGAGACGGCGCGAATTTATAGAGCGCCGGACAAAGGTCGATCTTCATCATGTCGGCCAATATTCGTTCGATCCGGCTGTGGTTAAGGGAAATATAGAAAATTTTATAGGTGTGGTTCAGCTCCCGCTGGGCATAGCCGGTCCGTTGACCATCCATGGCCAATATGCCCGGGGCGATTTCTGGGTACCGCTGGCAACCTCCGAAGGAACCCTGGTGGCGAGCTATAACCGGGGCATGCGCGTCCTTTCGGAATGCGGCGGAGTGAAAACCACACTCGTTGATCAATTCATGCAGCGAGCACCCGTATTCATGTTTGAGGATGCGCGCGCGGCCCAGGAGTTTTCCCAATGGATCGACGAGAATCTGGATCAAATAAAGGCGGCTGCGGAGAGCACGACCGGAATCGGAAAGCTTCGGCACATTCAAAAATTTCCCGTCGCAAACATGCTGTTTTCGCGCTGGAACTATACCACCGGAGATGCGGCGGGACAGAACATGGTGAGCAAAGCCACCCTCGCTGCCTGCGAGTGGATAGCGTCAAACTACCCCAAGCCCTTCGAGTACAACTTGTCGGGAGGGATTGACACAGACAAAAAACATTCTCAAATGAACAGGCTCCATCCTCGGGGAAAACGTGTGATCGCTGAAACGACCCTGAACCATGACGTGGTTAAATCCATTATGCGCGCCGATACGCGGGATATCTTCCGGATGCGGAACATCAACAACATCGGCGCCATGATCGCCGATTCCGCCTACAATGGTCCTCATTCCGCCAACTGCATCGCATCCATCTTCATTGCCACGGGTCAGGACGAGGCCGACGTCGTGGAATCACATGCCGGCTTTTTCTTTTGCGAGCTCAGATCCAACAATGATCTGTATGTCTCGGTGACATTACCGTCCCTGATTGTTGCAACCTACGGCGGCGGAACAGGCCTGCCGACCCAGCGGGAATGTCTGGAGATGATGGGCTGTTACGGCAAAGGAAAGTCTAATAAGCTCGCGGAAATTGTGGCGGCCGCCGTGTTGGCGGGAGACATCTCGCTGGTGTCGGCCATCGTGGCGGGGGAATGGGTGTCGAGTCACGAAAAATATGGCCGCAACAGACCTTGATACCGTTCTTCTTTTAACGCAAAATAGCTGCTTAAGGAGAATCTTTTTAATTGCCGCGTGCAAGACGACATTCCAGGTTATATTTTGACCCCCCCGGTTGAATGGTCTTGCGTCAAAATTCCGGTTAACAGGGTTGCCGGTAGAAAAAAAGCATCGCGATCAGCCGGGCTGCTAACGAAGTCGACGGTGTTTCAAAATTGTAATGCATTTCAATCGATTATGAAACGCGGTGGGTGTCAGTTTTTGTTTTGCTTGACATTACCTATGATTACGATAAATTACATATTGAGCCTTGTTTTTTGTTTCACAATCCGTCAGGAAATTCAATAAACGGATGATATTTATTGTTTTACAACTGCGCAAGGGAGGTTACCATGGATAAAATCCTAAGAATCAACATGGGCCCCGAGGGGGATCCCAGGGCCATTGAGGAACCCATCGGCGAGTATGCCGGCTTGGGCGGTCGCGGCATGACATCGGCTATTGTGGCTAAAGAAGTGCCGCCCCTGTGCCACCCGCTTGGAAAAAACAACAAGCTAATTATCGCCCCGGGCATACTCAGCGGAAGCCAGGCCGCTCAATCCGGGCGTGTTTCCGTGGGGTGCAAGAGTCCGCTCACCGGCGGGATTAAGGAGGCCAACTCCGGCGGACAGGGCGCCCAGGTCATTGCGAGACTGGGGTACGCGGCCATCGTTCTGGAGGGAAAACCTGCCGACGACACGCTGTACAAGGTGGTTATCAACAAGGACGGGGTAGAAATCATTGCCGACAACAGCTTGAAGATGCTGGGCAATTACGCCCTGATCGATAAAATGAAAGCCGAATACGGCGAGGACGTCGCCTTTGTCTCTATCGGACAGGCCGGGGAAATGAAGATGGCTGCCGCCTCTGTGGCGTTTACGGACCCGGAACTGCGGCCGACCCGGCATGCCGGTCGCGGTGGCGTCGGTGCCGTGATGGGAGCCAAAGGGGTCAAGGTCATCGTGCTGGACGATGCGGGGTTGCCGGCGAGATCTCCCAAGGATCCGGAAAAGTTCAAGGAGGCCAACAAGGCCTTTGTTCAGGGACTCAAAAAGCATCCCATCACCGGTGAGGGCCTCCCGTCGTACGGTACCAACATATTGACCAACGTGATTAACGAAGCCGGCGCCCTGCCGACGCACAATTTTCAAAGCGGGCGCTTTGACTGCGCCGGGAACATCAGCGGCGAAACGCAGTCGGAGACCATGAAGGCCCGGGGCGGAAAGGTTAAAAAAGGCTGTCACAGGGGCTGCGTCATCCAGTGCTCCGGCATTTACAATGACAAGCACGGCAACTTTCTGACCAAGCGTGTCGAATACGAGACCGTCTGGGCGCACGGCAGCAATTGCGGCATTGATGATCTGGACGTCGTTTCCATACTCGATCGTATGGATGACGACTTCGGTCTCGACACCATCGAAATGGGCGCCACCATCGGTGTCGCCATGGAGGCGGGTCTGGCCAAATTCGGCGACGGGAAAGCCGCCGTCAATCTGCTGAAAGAAGTCGGTAAGGGAACGCCGCTGGGACGCATCCTCGGCGCGGGGGCTGCCGTAACCGGCAAGGCCTTCGGTGTTGAGAGAGTCCCTGTTGTAAAGGGCCAGGCGCTGCCGGCATACGATCCCCGGGCGGTTCAAGGAATGGGCGTGACGTACGCCACCAGCACCATGGGCGCCGATCACACCGCAGGATATGCAGTCACGGCGAATGTTCTCGGTGTGGGTGGGAGCGTCGACCCGCTGAAATCCGAAGGTCAGGTGGCGCTTTCCAGAAATCTTCAGATCGCCACAGCAGCCATTGACGCGACCGGATTTTGCCTGTTTATCGCCTTTGCAATTCTGGACCAACCCGACACTTTCAATGCGATGCTCGACATGTTGAGTGCCTTTACCGGCCAACCCTGCACCGCAGACGACGTCGTCGCACTGGGGAAAAAGATTCTCGACTACGAGAGGGATTTCAATGCCAGGGCCGGTTTCACATCCAAACAGGACCGGCTGCCCGAGTTTTTCAAGAACGAACCTCTGCCGCCCCACAACACGACCTTTTCAGTCACAGACGAAGAGCTGGATCAGGTATTTAATTGGTAGGAAAAATCCTAACCTTGCATAAACAACATGGCAACCGGGGGATAATTTATTCGAGTTTCAAATAAAAATCATTGAAATATCCTCATTTTTGATTTCCAACCCAAGGCGAATTCAAAGGATGGGGGTCTATTTGATGCCATGTTGTTTACCCTTTGGGCTTCGCTCTCCGAGCTTCGACCCAACAAGTCGGGAAAGCCGCAGGACTTCAGATTCTGCGTTGCCAAGGGTTCGCAGTAGGTTTACTACGGCTTCACCGTTGGCGCCTTGGCTCTGAAGCCCTCCGACTTTTGCAACGATAGGGGAAACGCTGTCGATGTTTCCGCAGAGAGGGAGGCCTGAACGGGCCTCCCCATTTTTTTCCGGGAGGGTTTTTGAATGATTTTTTTTAAGGACATATATATTGCAATCGGAATATAAAACAGAGAAGATGGGCCAATGCCACAGAAACCGTGTGAAAACCGAATAACAACCGTGAACCTCACTGTTGAAAGGAAGAGGGTGCCGGCTTTCTACCCGCTGCTGGCAAGGGGGTTTATTGTAAAGACCCGGGTCGGCTGCAGTGTGAAGACGCTGATATGCAGTTGTCTCGGTATGAATGCCGATTATCTGGAGCAAAGACTGCAAACCATCTTTTTAGACGGCAAGGCGGTGGATGATATCGAAACCACCGTGGTCCGCGAGGGGGCCACCCTGGCCCTTTCAGCCGCCATGCCCGGGCTGGCCGGCGCAACCCTCCGCAGGGGCAGCGCCTATGCTGCCATGCGAAACCAGATCACCCATCAAAAAGGATCGTGCGGGGAAAGCACCAAAGACGGTACGATTTGCCTGAAGCTATTCAATCTGGTAGCGGCGGACATCGGGCAGTTGTTTCTGGAAAAGGGCATCTTAATCAGCGGAAAATATTTCGGGGATCTCTTTCGAAGCGCGCCGGATAAAATTATTTCCGGGGTCCGGTCCGGTGAAGTGGACGGGGCGCGGATGAGCGCGGACCAGATTGTAAACACGGATTGGGAACAAACGCAGGTATTTTTAAAACTCAAGGCCGTATAGACGATGCAGACATATATTTCAATCAGGCTGTTTGCCACGCTGAACGGTTACACGCCGGATACACCTGACAAATATCCCGTTCGCCCGGGAACAACTGTCTGTGATCTCATGGAGCAACTTGGCGTTCCTGTAACCGAAGTAAAGCTGATATTTGTAGACGGCGTTAAGGGAGATCTTGCATCGACGCTGAACGGCGGGGAGCGGGTCGGGATTTTCCCGCCTGTAGGTGGGGGATAGATCTTAGAAGCTATCTCAAAAAAGTCTTTTGGCCCAATTTCTGTGTTGGTGCCTCGTTTCATGTCCTCGATATACTTGAGTATGCCTGCGGTCTGAAACTCGGCCCCGCCTTGACCTTGAACCAAAATCATTTTTTTGAGATGGCTTCTAACAACAATTTTCTAACCACAATACGCCTTGGCCTGACTTTATTTACTACGGGTGTGGGCAACATAACATGACCGATTTGCAAAACAGAATCGCGGCACTTGCAACGTCCGGACGATTGCCGGACGGCACTTCCTACCGGCGCCTATCGGTTGAAGATATTGTTCGTCTTTCAACGGCGTTTGCTGTGCCCGGGCGGGATGTCGAGATCGCGGCGCTGGAGGCGGGCACTGTTCCGGAACGGTACGTCCGGAACATGAAAACGTTCTCATTGGATGAACAGATCATCCTCTTGAAATCCCGTGTCAGTATAGTCGGTCTCGGCGGCCTGGGAGGTGCGGTTACCGAAATTCTGGCCCGTGTGGGTATCGGAACCCTCCGGCTGATCGACGGCGACATTTTCGAAGACAGCAATCTGAACCGCCAGTTCTTAAGTACGCCCGATCTGATCTCAACATCCAAGGCAGCGGCCGCTGCCCAGAGGGTGAGACGGATCAATTCTTCGATCGTCGTGCAGCAATATGATGAAAACCTCAACGATTCAAATGCGCTGTCACTGATAGAAAATTCAGACGTGGCGGCGGATTGTCTGGACAACGTGCCGGCACGGTTTTCTCTGGAACGCGCGTCTAAGCAAATCGGATCTCCGCTCGTATCCGCCGCGGTTGCCGGGGTTTCCGGACATGTGACGACGATATTTCCCGAAGACCCCGGGCTGGAACTGATTTTCGGCGAATCGCCCGGACGTCCGCAGAAGGGGGTTGAAACGTCGCTGGGATGCCTGCCCCAGGCGGTAACGCTCCTTGGATCTGTCGAGTGCTCGGAAGTCATTAAAATACTTCTCGGCAAAGGAGATCTTCTGAGAAACAAACTCTTTTTTGTCGATCTGGTGAGTAACACGATGGATGTACTACAATTGTTGAAGCCCTCCTAGAAGTGGTTTCAAAACCCCCTCTCGGTCTCAATCTTCAATCCTCAATCTTCGCGATAGCTACGACGTCCATGACGGGGGACATTCGTGCAGAAAGTGCTTGACAGTTGATGTTCGATATGTGACTTGCAGGTTATGCCAAGATTAGCCAGATTAGATGCCCCTGGCGTGTTGCACCATGTTATGGGCCGGGGCATTGAACGAAAAAAAATATTTCTGAACGATACGGATCGAAATGATTTTATAGGACGCCTGTCGGGTTTAGCCAAGGATGAAGCAATGGAAATCTATGCCTGGGTTTTGATGCCGAACCATTTCCATTTGCTTTGTAAAACAAAGAATATACCTCTGGCATCCAGTATGCGCAAGATCCTCACCGGCTATGTGGTAAATTTTAACAAGCGTCATCGCAGATACGGACATCTATTTCAGAACCGTTATAAGTCTATCGTTTGTCAGGAGGATCTATATCTTAAAGAGCTGGTTCGATACATTCATTTGAATCAGTTGCGTGCAGGTCTGGTTAAAGATCTTAAAGAGCTCAACCGAAATCCTTGGTCCGGTCACTCGGCTCTTGTCGGTAGAGTTAAAAGGGAATGGCAGAATACCAAATATGTGCTGTCTTCTTTCGGCACTTCCAAAAATTCAAAAAAAAATTATTTGCAGTACGTTAAGAAAGGTGTCAGTCAGGGCCACAGGCCGGAGTTGGTCGGCGGAGGATTAATAAGGAGCATGGGCGGCTGGTCGGCGGTTCTCGCGAGCCGAAAACGTAGCGAACAACAAGTTGCTGATCAGCGAATACTCGGTGATGGAGATTTTGTCGAGCAAGTTATATCGGGTCTTGATGATCTAGTTAAAAAGAACTTAAGACTGTCCGGACGGCGAATTGACATTGAAGTACTGGCCGGGAAGGTGTCTGAAAAATACAATATTTCTATCGGTGAACTTCGGTCGGGGGGTCGAAGAAGAGAGGTCGTTAAGGCCAGGCGGGCAATGTCGTGGATCGGAGTCAGAGAACTCGGCTATTCCGGTGCTGATGTTGCGAGATATCTTGGTGTTACAAATTCTTGTGTGACGCGAATGATATCAACAGGGAAAAAACAGGATTTAGATGACATCAATTTAGATTTGTGAACGTTCTGCACGAACGTATTTCGGTTTCGCTCCAGATCACGTCTCCCGTGCATATGCAAAATATTTCCCGGCCAGATATTCTGGTGGAAGGGACGATTTCCGATTCTTTGGGCAATGACACCGGCGTGACGGTGAACGGGCAGGTCGCCACTATTTTCGAGGACCATTTTGTCACCAACCATGTTCCCTTGCAGGAAGGTGAAAATACCATTATAGCTATCGGAACCGACAGCAAGGGCTATACGGCTACGGCTGAAATTACGGTCTATGCGCAGACCACTGGGGACAATATCACCATCACCG
>JBAUWG010000445.1:0-3904 GCA_049583675.1 Desulfobacterales bacterium
GCATCATGGTGCCTGTCAGAATAATATGTCTCATTTTATAAGAATCCTTTCCCTAGGTTAACCTAAAAAAAATGGTTAGAAGTGGTTTCAAAACCTCCCCTCGGCCTCAATCTCTGTGTTGGACTGAGACATCCAATCCTCGAAATATTCCCAATATTCCTGCGGTTGGCCGCCCCAGTCTGCCTTGACCTTGAACCCAATTGAAGGTTTTGAAACCACTTCCAGTGAATCGCGCAACAAGGGGGATAAATATCAAGATCGCTTTAAAGAGTCTATCAAAAAATGATTCCAAATCGTGTGACTTTTAAAAAAGCACGATATGGTGATATCTTTATAGAAACCATCTCAAAAAAGTCTTTTCGTCCGATATCGGCGTTGAGCCCCCGACTCAAGTCCTCGACATACTTGAGTATGCCTGTGGGTTGATCCTCGGCCTCGCCTTGATCCCAACCGAAAATCCTAATTTTGAGATGGCTTCTATATGCAATTTCGTTGAATTGGAAACATATGCGGGTGAACGTTTACGGGGCAGGTCTATTCAGGTGTTGGTTTGGGTTTATCAGAACCTTTTTTCAATTTTTCTTCCAGTTCGGCAAAAAGGGCTTTTTGCTTTTGGGCCTGCTTCACCTGAAACGATTCTATCTTTTTCGAAAAATCTTTTCTTGAATCTTTAAATTTTTTAAGGGCGTCTTCGAGCTTGTCTTCTTTTTTATCCCTTGGAATTTCTTCTATTTTTAAGTGGTCTTTGATAAAAAAATGATTTTCGAAGGCACCCTCAACGACATCGACGATTCCCATATCCTTTAATTTTTTGCATATCAGGTTGCCTTGTTCCAAAGAAAAGGATAGAATTCGGCAGATCTCATCAATGGAAGGATGTCTTGAATTTTGGTGTGTGAATATCCTGATCGCCGCCACCACAAGATGGGCATTTTCATATACATCTGAATATTGCATAACAACTTGATGCGATTATTCCATCTAATTCAGGTTAAAAATTCAACATCCAAAAAGATATCGCCGTTGTGCTTCTTGACATTAAATGATTACAAGAGTAACATCGATTCCCAAATTGTCAAGCGGCAATATGCGCACTCGGAACGGGACGTTGCATGTCAAGGCGTTCAATCGAAAACGATCTAAATTAGAGCCTAATCGCGTCAAAATCCGATCAGGTATTATTCTTTATACGTTAATGGTTACCGGTTTCCTAAGATCAAGCATCGACATCATATCCAACCGCCAAATGGATTGTAAAACAGCAAATCATTTGCCTTTAAATTACAAGTAACGGATAAAAAATAACTTTCAATTGAGTGATAACGCTCAATTGGGTTAAAACATTCACAGGAGGGGAACATGACCGAAATCATTGAAGTCAAAGCAAGAGAAATTCTCGATTCCAGAGGCAATCCCACCATTGAATCCGACGTCTATGTTTCCTGCGGTGCCGTTGGCCGTGCTGCAGTCCCATCCGGCGCTTCTACAGGTAAACGAGAAGCCTTGGAGCTTCGCGACAAGCGATCAAAGAGATTCGGCGGCAAAGGCGTTGTCACGGCCGTTAAAAACGTGATGGATAAAATCGCACCTGCCGTTCGCGGCATGGATGCCGCGGATCAAATCGCACTGGATAACGCCATGATTAAACTTGACGGCACCGCCAACAAATCGAATCTCGGGGCAAACGCCATTCTCAGCGTATCCATGGCGGCGGCCAGAGCCGCGGCGCAAGCCTTTGGCATGCCCCTTTACAGATATCTGGGAGGGATCAATGCCAGGCGTCTTCCGCTTCCCATGATGAATGTCATCAACGGCGGCGCTCATGCCGCCAACAACTTGGACATTCAAGAATTTATGATCGTACCCGTGGGTGCCAAATCCATTGTCCAGGCCGTTCAGATGGCGGCGGAAACCTTTCACAGCCTAAAAAAGATACTCAAAAACAAAAATCTCAGTACCGCCGTGGGTGATGAAGGCGGTTTTGCGCCGGATTTCGCTTCCCATGAAGAAGCTATTCAATTTATCATCAGCGCCATTGAATCCGCCGGCTATACCCCGGGCGAAGATATCGGTTTGGCGCTGGATCCCGCTGCCAGCGAATTTTACCAAAAAGGTAAATACGTCCTTCAGTCTGAAAACAAGGAATTGACCTCTGAAGCCATGATTGACTATTATCAGAATCTTGTCGATAAATATCCGATTCTTTCCATCGAAGACGGTTTGGCCGAACAGGATTGGAAAGGCTGGACCTTAATGACCGATCGTTTGGAAGGATCCATCCAGATTGTCGGCGATGATATTTTTGTCACCAATCCAAAAATATTCAAAAAAGGAATCGAAGACGGCATCGCCAATTCCATCTTGATCAAACTGAATCAAATCGGAACGGTTAGCGAAACCCTCGATACCGTCGAGATGGCAAAGCAGGCCGGATACACCACCGTCATATCTCATCGATCCGGCGAAACAGAAGACACCTTTATTTCAGATTTTGTGGTGGGCATCAGCGGCGGTCAGATAAAAACCGGTTCCATGTCCAGAAGCGACCGGATATCCAAATACAACCAGTTGATGCGGATTGAAGAAGAACTCGGAGAGAGCGCTGTTTTTGAAGAGGAACTACTGTAGAGGGATTCTGCGCCGGATAGATATTTTTAAAAAGGCGGTGGTAGTACACGTTAGAATGCATTATTTTTTAAAAAAATCATGGGCTGTTTTTTTCTGTCTCGCAATACTGGGTTTTAGCCATGGCGCTCTTAATGCCTATGTGCTGCCGGGGCCTTATCTTCTGAAATTAATGACGCAGCATCTCGGGAGCGGTGATCGGCTCCTGGTCACTCAAAAACTGTTGGTTTATGATAGTGATTCGGAAACCGGTCTGGCTGACTTCAATGAAACCTTAAAGTTCGTTTTTCCTGAAACGTTCCGTTCAGACATTGACTCACAAAAGGTTCAAAGGACTCATGTTCTGTCGAAAGAAGGTGTGATAACGGTTATTGACGGAAAAATATCCGACAAGTCCGACACCCCCTATGATCAATATACGGATCTTCTCCTTTTCAGATCCAATAAATCCCTCGAGAAACGATTGTTGGATCTTGGTGTGAACATCCGGGTCTCAAG
Organism: Desulfobacterales bacterium; assembly: GCA_049583675.1. Taxonomy (GTDB): domain Bacteria; phylum Desulfobacterota; class Desulfobacteria; order Desulfobacterales; family UBA11574; genus UBA11574. The sequence continues at coordinate 3,124 of JBAUWG010000445.1, forward strand.
CCTCGGACGATATCAGGGCCAGGCGGCATATGTTGTAGGCGCTCAGTATCCTGATGAAGATAAGCCGCAAGTATGGTTGGACAAAACGACCTTCCGGCCTATCCGGTGGATCATGACGCACCAGCCCACACAACGCCTGGAAGTGCTGTATCTCAACTGGCGGTCAACCAATCAAGCATGGTATCCCATGCATATCGAGTTTTTTTTAAACGGCAGTCTGGTCCGTGAGATTTATGTACAGGACATCAAGGTGAACCCTTCCTTCCCGGCCGATATCTTTGACATCCGACAAATTAAATCACAATATCCGCAGCAGGCGCTTTCTGAACCCGAAAAAGGGGCCAAGGAGGATTTGGATGAAGTTCAAAAAACCATTGAAGAGTTCAAAAAAATATATAAATAATATCTCATCTTTGATCTGCAACATTCTGAGAAAAAGGGCGCGATATGGATCATAATACAAAATTCATATTTGTCACCGGCGGCGTGCTGTCATCCCTGGGCAAAGGGCTGGCCTCCGCAGCCATCGGGGCGCTGCTTGAAAGCCGGGGGCTGACGGTAACTATTCAGAAACTCGACCCATACATCAATGTGGATCCCGGAACCATGAATCCTTTCCAACACGGAGAAGTATATGTCACGGATGACGGCGCGGAAACCGATCTGGACCTTGGCCATTATGAACGGTTCACCCATGCGGGATTGAACCGGGACAACAACTTTACCACCGGGAAAATATACTATTCAGTCATCACCAAAGAGCGGCGGGGAGACTACCTGG
>JBAUWG010000446.1:0-9947 GCA_049583675.1 Desulfobacterales bacterium
ATAAATGAGGATTTTTGTTCGAAATCAAGGCATGCGAAAAAAATAACCGCAGGCATATAGTTGATATTCCGAGGATTATTTTTTGAGCATAACGCTGAGATCGGGCAAAAAGACCATTTATGGATGGCCACTAGTGAGTATCCTTCCGGAATATGGATGGACATTGGTTAAATAATCACTCACAATTCATCTTATTGTATTGACATATTTAAGACTTATTATTAATAACATTTCATATTTTCAAAGAAAGGTTGAATCTATCCGTCTATGATTAACCTGTTAAATATTAACGCTATTGATGATTAACTCGGCTTAATTTTAAAAATATAAAGCGATATTTTTAGCATTTCAAGTCATAATGTTTGTTTTTTTATAAGTGATTGTTTACTTGATAAATTAAAACCAATCCAAACGCAAGTATTTTTAGCCATAGTGGAAACATTTAAAATGAATAAAATATTTTATCCGGAATCCATTGCTGTTGTCGGTGTTTCTCCAGCCGAGGATAACCTCGGACAAAATATAATTTCAAATCTGGATCATTTCGGTTATACGGGAAGGATTTATGCTGTGGGCCCTAAAGGCGGTCGGGTGATGGGACATATCATATATCCGTCTATCCTCGATGCACCGGAAGCCGCCGATCTTGCCGTTATTCTCGCACCGGCGCGTTTTATTCCCGAAATCATTACCCAGTGTGGAATAAAAGGCATTAAACTGGCGGTGATTGAATCAGCGGGTTTCAGAGAAATGGGAGAAGATGGCCGACGTATCGAAAAGGATCTGCTCGCAGCCGCCAAGCGTTTCGGCGTCAGGTTTGTCGGTCCGAATTGCATGGGAGTGATAAATACCCAAAACGGCCTCTACGTTCAGTTTATCGCTTTGCCGTCCGCATTCAAAAAAGGGCCTGTTAGCGTTATGTCTCAAAGTGGCGGCATTGGGCTATCTGTTGCCGAACGGCTCCATCAACCGGGACTGGGGCTCGGCAAATTTGTGAGTTTGGGAAATAAACTCAATCTGGATGAAGCCGATCTTCTGGCGCATTTAATTAATGATCCCGCCACCGGGATGATCTATTGCTATCTCGAAGATTTTAAGCGGGGCAGAGATTTCGCGGACCTCGCGTTTCAAACCAGCAAACCGGTTATCCTCCACAAATCAAACGCAAACCCGTTGACCCGGACCATCGCCAAGTCTCACAGTGCCGCCCTGGCCGGTGATGACCAAATTGTCGACGCTGCATGCGCCCAGGCCGGAATTGTGCGGGTGAGGTCCACGGAAGATGCGATTCTGGCCATGAAAAGTTTTTCCATGCCGTTGCTTCAAGGGAAAAATCTGGCGATTCTTTCCCGTTCAGGCGGCCACGCCGTGGTTGCAACGGATATGTGTGCCGAATATGGTTTCACCCTTCCGAAATTTCAATCGCGTATCCTGGACGAAACCAGAAAACATTTTCGCGCCGGCGTCATCACCATCGGAAACCCTCTGGATATGGGCGATATTTTCGATCTTAAAATTTATCCTCAAATCATTGAAAATGTTCTACAACAACCCGATATTCATGGAATTGTTTATATCCATGTTTCCCACATGCTCATCGAAGAAAAAGATACCATACAGTTGATGAAAAGGCTCGCGGAACTTAGCTATCAATACAAAAAGCCCATTGCGATCGGAATAGAGGTTCCCCATGCTTTTTATCCCGCGTTAATGAAGGCATCCACCTATCCCTTCTTTATGGATCCTGTGGAAGCCTTAAAGGCGCTGACCTTTCAATATCAGTATATGGTTCGCCGGCAAAAGAAACCGCATTCGGTAAACGTCATTGAATTTCCTTTTAAAGAAAACGTTAAATCGTGGATGGACCAAATTGAGAACATTGATCGGCAACCTTTGCTTCACGAGTCACTGGATCTTTTGGACCGGCTGAAAATTCCGACAGCGCCGTGGCGCATGGTCACCACCTTCGCCGAGGCTTGTGAGGCGGCAACGGAAATGGGGTATCCGGTTGTCCTTAAAGTGGCGGCCCCATCGGCGTTGCATAAGAGCGATCAGGGCGGCATTGCAATAAACATCAAAGATGTTGAAAACCTGGAAAAGAGATGGAAAGACATCATTTCTCGTTTTAAAGACATCATCGGGATGGTGCTCCAAAAAATGATTTTTGCTTCCCGGGAAATCATCATCGGGGCAAAGAGGGATCCGTCTTTCGGACCGGCCGTATTGGTGGGATTAGGGGGAATCATGGTGGAAACGATTCAGGATGTGAGGTTTCATCTTGTCCCGGTGGATGAAGATGGGGCAAACGATATGATCCGGCAGCTTCGGGGTGCGAAAATTCTTGGATCGTTTCGCGGCATGCAGCCTGTCGATCAACATGCCCTCTCGAAATGTCTGGAAACCGTGTCCCAATTGATGGATCACTTTCCTGAAATTCAGGAACTGGATGTCAATCCGCTGATTTTTTCCGATGATGGAAATTTTTTGGTGGCCCTGGATGCAAGGGTAGTTTGTGCGTAACGGTTTTTCAGGACAAAATAAATAGATCCGATAGAAAAAGGAGAATATGGATGGAGGTTGTGAAAAAATTTTTTGAAAATGATCGATTTGCCGATCACGTCGGCATCGAGCTGCTGGAGGTTTCAAAAGGACGGGCAAAAGCCAAAATGGAGATTAAAGAACATCATTTAAACGGCGTTAATATTGCCCATGGCGGCGCCATATTCTCCCTGGCGGACCTGGCGTTTGCCGTGGCTTCAAATTCTCACAGAACCGTTGCCCTTAGCATCAATGTCAGTATCTCTTATTTGAAAGCCTCTGTTGCCGGCGCCACGCTTATTGCCGAAGCCAATGAGGTGTCGCTCAACCCCAAACTGGCCACGTATGAAGTCCGTGTGACGGACCAAGCCAATGATCTCATTGCCATTTTTCTGGGAACCGTTTACAGAAAGAAAGAAAAAATTTGAACCATCGGGATATCACGTTTTAGAATTGATAGCCCAGCTCCAGCATATGCGTATTAAGGCCCGGATTTGCACTGGCAATGCCGGCGTTTGACATATGCTGGAATCGATAGCCGACGGTCCAGTTTCGGCAAAAATTTAGATTGGCCCCAATTTCCGAGGTAAACTGGAAAGTTTCTCCAAAATCCTCTGTTCCGAATTTCGACTGCCCAAGATATGTGGGATAAACCCCCCCCACTATGGCAAAACGTTTCCCGGGTGTCAAAAGATAAAGTCCGGGACCGGCGGATCCGACGAACGCGTTACCTTCACTGCTCACCACGCCCGCATTGATCTCAAAGAATGTGCCGAGAATCCAGCCCTTTTCAGAGCGCCATTGCCACGGCAGACTGAAAGCGGCATATGCTTGATACTTTGAAAAATATTTTTCACTGCTCTGATCACTGAATCCGCCTCGAATGCCGGCTGTATTCCAATCGTTTTCACCTGCACTTGAAGAAGCTGCAGAAAAAACAAGCAAAAGAAAAATCATGATCCAACGCACCGCTCTCATATACATACCCCCTCCTTAGAATCGATCCGCTCACTTTATTGACTGCTTTTCTTCTGCCGTCTTCACCGGTTTTTCCCGGGCTGCTTCATAAAATTGCCACCCCCCGCCAAGGGCCTTGTAAAGGCGCACCAGGTTTGTAGTTACGGCTCCGTCACTTTGAACCAATTCATCCTGAAATGACAACAGTGAAAGCTGGGCGCTCAGCACGTTGTTGAAGTCCACCAGCCCTGCCTCGTATCGATCCCTGGCCAAAAGATTGGCCTGGCGGGCCGCCTCTGTTGCCCTGGCAAGCAGATCTCTCCGGCGTTGTTCTTTGGCAAATGCCACGAGTATGTTTTCCACCTCTTCCTGGGCATGGAGCACCGCGGATTCATATTGAATTAAAGCCTGTTCCTGCCGGGCGGTCTGCACCTTGATATTCTGGCGAATGGCGCCTGCATCAAAAATATTCCAGGAAATGTTTGGACCGAAGATCCAGGTCCGGCTGGACCATTCCAAGAAATCATTACTTGAAACAGACTCCAGCCCGATGGTTCCGAACAATTGCAGTTTTGGATAAAGATCCGCCGTAGCCACACCGATCCGCGCGGTTTGTGCGGCCAGATTTCGTTCTGCCTGACGGATATCGGGCCGGTTGCGCAGCGTTTCCGCCGGTACACCCACCGCAACCGTTATCGGGGGTACGGGAATCGGCTGAACCGCCTCGAGCTCCCGATGCAGTGCGCCGGGATTTTCGCCCACAAGAACCGCCAGCCGGTTTTTAGCCGCCTCCAGCCCGATTTGAAGCGTGGGAATTTGAGAACGGCTGCGTTCCAGATTGTACAGGGCCTGCTGCACAGCCAGTTGGTCAATGACACCTGCCTCGTATCGCGAACGGTTCAATTCATAGGTTTCCTGTTGTGTTTTGATATTTATGACCGCGGCAGAAAGGCGGGCCTGATAGGTTCGCACCTCTATATAATTCAGCGCCACTTCGGCCAACAGGCTCACCAGCACATTTTGAAGATCCGCCCGGGTGGCTTCGAGACTCGCCTGTGCGGCCTCCACGGCGCGCCGCACACCGCCGAAGATATCCAGTTCCCAGCTCGCGTCAAAACCGGCCGCGTACAGTTGGTCTTCGGTCCTCGCCACGCCGTTTTCGCTGCTGCGTGTTTTTGTGATTGTAGCGCCGGCGTCTAGGGTGGGAAAAAGACCCGCTTTGCTGATGCCCCGCAAAGCCCGGGCTTCACGAAGCCTGGATCGAGCATCTTTTAACGTCAGGTTTCCTTTAACGGCACGTTCAACCAAACCGCTAAGTTCCGGATCATTCAGCGTCATCCACCAATGGGCCAGAGTCTCGGAATTTAAATGACCCGCACTCAAGCCGCTTTTAAGTTCGGCATGCCATTTTTCCGGCGCCTTGGGCGCCACCCGGGTATAATCCGGTCCAACGGCTGCGCACCCGGCCAGAGCCGGAACAATGAAAACGACCAGTGCCGGGATTATCCACCAACGCCGCATTGTCACCGAGTCCACCACAGGATTCATTGATTTACTCTTTTTTAAATGTATCATCTTTATCTTATTCGGCAACATGTTTATCATTTTTTTTGGCTCTCCAGGCATTTCCCTTTTCACGGCCTGTCTGAAAGGCATAATAAAGGGCCGGAATCAAAAAAATGCCCAGCAGCGTCGCCGCCAGCATACCACAAAAAACCGTGGTGCCGATCGCCCGGCGGCTGCTGGCGCCTGCACCGGTCGCGATGACCAAAGGCGCTACCCCGAGAATAAACGTAAAGGCGGTCATCAACACCGGACGAAAACGGATCTTCGCCCCTTCAATGGCGGCCTTATCCACCGAATATCCCTGTTCCCTGCGGTCCTTGGCGAACTCCACGATCAGGATGGCGTTCTTTGCGGCCAGACCCACCAACAGAACCAAGCCGATCTGTGCGTAAATGCTGAAGTTGAGTCCTGCGATCCACAGACCGGCAAGGGCTCCCAGGCTGGCCACCGGAATCGATAAGATAATGGAAAGGGGGATATTCCAGCTCTCGTATTGCCCCACCAGAAACAGATAGCCGAAAAGCAGGGCCAAAGCGAACAGGAATGAAACCTTTCCGCCAGCTTTACGTTCTTGAAAGGACATGGACGACCAGTCAAATGCGTAGCCGGATGGAAGCACCTTGGTCCCCAGACGCTCCATGGCCGCCATGGCCTCGCCCGAGGAAAAGCCCGGCGATGCATTGCCGTTAATCTGCACGCTGGTGAACTGGTTGTAACGATAAACGATTTGGGGCGCCAGGATTGTGGACAGGGTAATCAGACTTTTCATGGGCACCATTTTGTTGTCGTTGCTGCGGACATACAACCGGCTGACGTCATCCATCGTATTCCGATACCGGGCCTCTGCCTGAACCTTGACCTGATACGTCCTGCCGTAAAGGTTGAAATCATTGACGTAACCTGAACCGAGGTTCTTTTGTAGCGTGTCAAAAACCCGGCTGACCGGCACTTTGAGCGTCTCGGCCCGGGTGCGGTCAAGATTCACAAAAACCTGAGGCGTGTCAGCCGTGTACGTGGAAAATACCCGCATTAATGTCGGGTCCTGGTTGGCGGCAATCACCAGGGATCGGGTCACCGCGGCGATATCCCGGGGAGGCTGATTTTCAAGGGCTTGGAGCCGAAAGTCAAAGCCGCCGGTGGTGCCCAGTCCAAATATGGGCGGCGGCGCAAAGGCAAAAATATTGGCCGAGGAAATGCCGGCAAGTCTGGCCTGGGCTTGGGCCACGATAGCACCCAGGTGCTGATTCGGACGGGTTCGCTGATCCCATGGTTTCAAAACGACTATACCGAATCCGACATTTTCGGCCGTGCCGCTGAGCAGGCTGAAGCCGCTGACGCCCAGAAAGTTATTGATACCGTCAATATCGCGCAACGCCGCCGTCACGCGTTCCATCGCCGTGTTGGTCCTATCCAAAGAAGCACCCTCGGGCAGTTGCGTATTGATAAAAAAAACGCCCTGGTCTTCCTGGGGCAGAAAACTGACGGGGCTGTGGTTGAATATAAACCAGGCGCCGCCAATCACGCCGACAAAGAGCAAAACTGCAACGATCAGCCGGCGGATGAGCCAGGCCGCGCCGGCAACATACATGTTGCGTGAGGCTTCCAGCGCCCGGTTAAACCAGGCCAGCGGACCGTGTTTTGGAATTTTCGGCGCTTTAAGCAAAACAGCACAGAGGGCGGGACTCAGCGTCAGGGCATTGATCGCCGAAATGACCACTGCCGTACAAATGGTTACGGCGAATTGTTTGTAAAGCTGGCCGGTGATGCCGGGCATAAAACCCACCGGCACGAACACGGCCAGAAGCACCAGGGTGGTGGCGACGATGGGACCGGTGACCTGGCCCATGGCGTGCAGGGTCGCCGCTTTGGCGCTGAGTTTTCGTTTATCCATAACCCTGTAAACGTTTTCCACCACCACGATGGCGTCGTCCACCACCAGACCGATGGCCATGATCAGGGCAAACAAAGAAAGCGTATTGGCCGTGTAACCCAGCGCCAGCAACACGCCAAAAGTGCCGATCAGCGAGACCGGAATGGTCACGGTGGGCACCAGCGTCGCCCGCCAGTCCTGCAGGAAGATGTAATTCACGAACAGAACCAAAAGGAAGGTAATCACAAGGGTCAGCTCGATTTCATGAATAGCCGCAGACACGTATTGGGTGGTATCGTAAAAGACATCGTACTGAATATCGCCGGGCTGCCGATCGGCAAGATGTTTGAGTTCGGCCCGTACGGCTTTCATGGTATCCAGCGCGTTGGCGCTTGAAGACCGGTAAATACCGATTGCCAGGGATGCCTGTCCGTTAAAAATCGACCGGGTGAGATAGGATTTAGCGCCAAGTTCCACTCGGGCCACATCGCGAATTCGCACCAAACCGCCTTGATCATTGCTGCGCACGATGATGTTTTCAAATTCTTCGGGATTTTCAAGCCGCCCCCTGGCCCGCAGCGTGTACTGGAGCTGCTGGCCGCTTTCTGCCGGCGATGTTCCGATGGACCCTACGGCGGCCTGGATATTTTGCTGTTGGATGGCTTCGATCACGTCATCGGCGGTCAACCCCCGGGCGGTGAGCCTCGCCGGGTCCATCCAGATGCGCATACTGTATTCAAACTCACCAAAAATAAAGACATCGCTGACACCGTTGATCCGCACCAGAGCGTCTTTTATATTTCTGCTGACGTAGTTGCTCAAAAACAGCTTGTCACGGGTACCTTTTGGGGAAAAGAATTCTACTGCGCCCAATATATCCGTGGACCGCCGCCGTACATCAATGCCCTGATCGACCACCGACTGGGGCAGTTTTGAGGTGGCCAGCTGCACCCGGTTCTGCAGGTTGACCTGATCGATGTCCGGATCGGTACCCACTTCAAAGGTGACCGCCAGTGTATATTGCCCGTCGTTGGAACACGAGGAGGCCATGTAGAGCATCTTTTCCACACCATTGACTTCTTTTTCAATGGGCGCGGCGACATTGTCGGCCACAACCTGGGCATTGGCGCCCGGGTAAACAGCGGTGACACGGATCTCCGGCGGCGTAATGTTGGGATACTGGGAAACGGGAATGTTATACAGCGCAATGAGTCCCGCCAGAGTGACGACGATGGATATCACCATGGCAAGGCGCGGGCGTTCGATGAATATCTGTGAAAACATGCATCACCTCCCGGGGTGTTCATCGGCACCGGCGGTTTTCACGACCTGTCCGGGCCGGACCTTTTGAACACCCTCAACGATGACCCTTTCATTCACGGCCAGACCCGATTCAACGGCCCAGTTCGTACCGACCACGGTTCCGGTTTTAACCCGTCGCACGGCAACCCGGTTTTGGTCATCCACCACCAGGACATATCGTCCGTCACGGTCTTCTAAAACCGCCGTCTGAGGCACCACCGGCATAGGTTTGGGCGCGCTTCTCGCGACCTGAACCGTGACGTACTGCCCGGGAAGCAAGATGCCCTCATGGTTTTTAAACAAGGCCCGGACCGCGATGGTGCCCGTTGAAACATCCACGGTATTGTCTACAAAATCCACATGTCCCTTTGCTTTGAGAATTTGACCGTCTGCCAGTTTGATCCGCGGCATCAGCATGGGGTTATTTTTGTCCTTTTCGGTGTCTCTAAGGGCTATTTTAACGGAGACCATGTCGTTTTCGCTGATAGAATACACCACCCGAATCGGATCCAACTGAACAATTCGTGCGAGAGCGCTTGAATTGGGCCCGACCAAATTACCTTTTGTAAAAGCGGTTCGCCCGATGCGACCGCTGATGGGCGCACTGATGGACGTGTAATTCAGATTGATTTGAGCAATTTGAAGATTGGCTTCGGCCTGTTCAAACTGGGCTTTTGCCCGGAGTTCCTCGGCCACGGCATTATCCAGATCCGTTGCGGATATTCCACCGGAACGAACGTTTTGCGCCCGGCGGAGGTACTGCTGTGCTTTGATGAGCATCGCTTTTGCCTGGGCCAGCGAAGCTTTGTCGGCATCAACTTTGGCCTGGTAGGGCGCCTGTTCGATAACATAGAGAGGGGCACCGGCTCGGACATCACTGCCTTCCTTGAAGTCGACCTGCTCCAGAAATCCCTCCACCCGGGCCCTCAAATCGACGCTCTGGACCGCCTCCACGTGACCCACATATTCCGAGGGCGGATTGACATCCTCTTCCATAACGGTGACGACCGTTACCTGCGGCGGCGGTACGGTGCTCGCGCCGGCGGGAGCGGCGTTCACTTCAAACGACGACCCTAATACCAGCAGGATACTCAAAAACAGGATAACCGGTCCGCTTAAAAGGGCCGATGCGGTCATTTTGAGGTGTCTGCCTTCGGCATATTGGTTGTCTTTGTAGATTGCTGCGGTTATGGTTTGAATATGTTTGTCGGTGTGTTTCCTTCTCATTTTTTAGAATCCTTCTCAACAAAAAGTGCGAAAAAAGATTGAATGATTGATCGGGTTTTTACGGGTTGACAAATATAAGCATCTGGAATAACGTTTTTAGATGACAGAACTTTTTTTACTGAGCCACCATTCTGATTTTATCGGTTTATAAATAAGGATAAGGCCATGGTCAGCACAAAGTTTCGTAAAAAGATTGAGCATCTTTTATCTTTGGCCGATGTTCGAATAAACGGCGACCGCCCATGGGATATACAGGTTAATAATGAAAAGCTTTACCCACGCATCCTGGCCCACGGTTCGCTGGGTCTCGGTGAAGCTTACATGGACGGATGGTGGGATTGCGATATGCCGGACGAATTTATGTTCAAGATCTTAAAAGCAAATCTGGACAACAAAGTCAATCCCCGAATGGAATGGTTGTCTTACATTAAAGCCCGGATTTTCAATCTCCAGAAACCCGCGTCGTGCTTTATGGACTGCCAGCATC
>JBAUWG010000447.1:0-1653 GCA_049583675.1 Desulfobacterales bacterium
GGCCGGTTATCCACCAGCAAAACCCCGTTGCGATCAAAAATCAATCCCCTGGATGGATTTGTGCTTTGCAGGCGAATACAATTATTTTCCGAAAGGCGTCTAAGTTCCTCGCCTTGAATCACCTGAAGATAGAACAAACGGACAAACAGCATCAAAAAGGCGCCGGCAATACAAAACGCGATTCGAACCAATCGCTGTTTGTAAAAATCCTGATCCGCAGTTTTTAAATACTTGGTCAAAGGGTTCCTCGTGTCTTCAGCTTTTCTGAGCAAATATTTTTTGGGTCCATCGATCCCACCGTCGATGTGAATAATTAAACAACATGAGAAAAAACGGACCGGTCAATACAGCCCATAAGACCTGTACCACAACCGTGTTTACCATTGTTTGAGCAATCTGTAAATTCTGTTCGAGCATGACATTGGCGCCAAGGAATATCATGTTCTCCATCAATACACCAACAGCAACCACAAACGGCAGCAGAAAACTGTCCCCGACATGCAGAAAAGTAATTGCCCAGCGCACCCCTAAAAACAACCAAAAATAGGCGGTTAAATACAGTCCAAAGGGTCCTCCGGAAATATTGTCCATTAGGAAACCAAAAATAAGAATCGTCACCGTGCCTTCGCGAACGGGGCGAAATATGCTTAAATAAACGACAAGCGGCGTCAAAAGATCATAGAATCTTTCGAATACAGGGATGTGGGGCATGACCGTCGTCTGAACGACAATCAAAAACAGGCCGATACAAATATTTAGACAATGCGCCATTATGAAGGCTTATTTTTTTTTTTCGGGTTCAATACCACCAGAACCTCTTCAAGTTTCTCAAAATCGACATACGGCGTAACGGTGACTTCCTGAAAAATCCCTGCCTTGGGTTTGAAAACGCTCAAGACTTGCCCTACGGCAAGCCCCTTGGGAAAAACACCGTCCAACCCGGATGACACAACAAGCTCACCGATTGCGATATCATGTTTACGCAATACATATTTAAAACTTAATTCTCCGGCAGCATCCCCCTTGATGATGCCTCGAGCCCTGTCGCTTTGGACCAGCGCATCGACAGCGCTGTTAGGGTCGATTATCAGTAATACTTTGGAATAATGGGAGGATACTTCTGTAATCTGACCCGCGATCCCTTTGGGAACCACCACAGCCATCCCTCTTTCCACGCCGTCGTTTTTGCCCTTGTCAATAAGAACTGTTTTAAACCATGGGGAAGGATCTTTGCCGATGACTTCAGCGGAAAGAACGGGATCGGCCATCGTCTTCTCAAAATTCAGCAGACTTCGGAGGCGGGAATTGGAAAGTGTAATTTCTCTATACCGGACGTTTTTTTCAAAAGATTTGTCCAATGCTTTTTTTAATGCATCATTTTCTTCGGCCGCATGAACCAAGAAAAAATAATGATACCAGATGTCTTTTAAAAAAAGAATGGATTTACTGGACGCTTTCTGAAAAGGGGCAATCACCGAGACAGCGATCCGTCCGGGTCTATAATACGAAATATATCGGCGATTAAAAACAGAAAGAAGTATGATATTGACGGCCATCATCGCAATCACGCCAACAATCATTACCATCTTTTTCGAAAACATAAAACTATGGGATTACAACTTGCTTGAGGATTTCAATGCTATCAAGAGCTGC
>JBAUWG010000448.1:0-16614 GCA_049583675.1 Desulfobacterales bacterium
GCTCCACATAGGAGACACAGTATGACGGATATGCAATACGATCGCGCGCGAATCGGTCTTCTTCTCGTCGACCCTTACAACGACTTCCTCGCCCCTGAGAAGGCAGGCTTTGGCCTTTTGCCAAAGCGGTTGCAGAGGCCGTGAACCTTTTGCCGCACCTGTATTTCGAACAGCCCTCCAGCATGAGTTTCAATCCCCGACGCTGGTGTGCTTTATCTATGGAAAAGTCCACTTCGATGGAAAACGGCCCTTTAAAAGATCAATCGATCTCAAACGCTCTTTCTCCATGCAGCGTGTTATCCAGGCCTATAATTTCATCTTCCTTATCGACTCTCAGCCCTCCGGTGATGAACCGGGTCACATAAACCACAATGAGTGTTCCCACCGCCGTATAAAGGATGGTCGCCACAATGGATACCGCCTGGACATAGAGTTGTTTAGGATTTCCAAAAAGTAATCCCTTACCCGCGGCATTGACGGAAGGGTCGGCAAAAATGCCGGTTGCCAGTGCACCCCACATACCGCACATACCGTGGACCCCGAATGCATCCAGAGAATCATCATAACCCATTTTATGTTTAAGAACGGTAACACTGAAAAAACCAAACATGCCTGCGACCACCCCAATCACCAACGAACCGGACAAATTCACAAATCCGGCCGCAGGCGTGATCGCAACCAATCCGGCGACAACCCCCGAGGCAATTCCCAGGACCGTCGGTTTTTTATTCACCCACCATTCGGCAAACATCCATGCCAGAGCAGCCACGGCCGCCGAAGTGTTGGTGACCAAAAACGCCGAAGCGGCCAAACCGTCTGCGGCCAGTTCGCTGCCGGCGTTGAAACCGAACCAGCCGAACCACAAAAGGGCGGCGCCCAATGCGGTTAGGGAAATGCTGGACGGAAACATGGCCTCTTTGCCGTATCCGATTCGTTTCCCGAGGATCAGAGACAGTATCAGACCGGCCACACCGGCATTGATATGCACGACGGTGCCGCCGGCAAAATCAAGGGCACCCATTTTTGCCAGCCAGCCGCCGCCCCAGACCCAGTGGGCGATGGGCGAATAAACAACCGTCAACCACAGCGCCGTAAAAACGATCCAGGATGAAAACTTCATACGGTCGACAATGGAACCAAGGACCAGCGCCACGGTGATGGCGGCGAAGGTCATCTGAAAAACGACGAACACATAGGTGGGTATGGTTCCGGACACACTGTTTACACCGATCCCGCTTAAAAACAGGTTTTCCAACCCGCCGATGATTCCCGCCTTGTCCGGTCCAAAGGCCAGCGTATAGCCCCACATCATCCAAATGACGCTGCCGAGACAATAGGCCACGAACGTCATGGCATAGGTGTTCAGAAGATTCTTGTACCTGGACATGCCGCCGTAAAAGAGCGCCAAGCCCGCCGGCGTCATCACCATGACCAAGGCGGTGGCGACAATCATCCATGCGGTATCCCCGGAATTTAATGTACCGCCTGCAAAAGCTGAAGAAAACGGAAAAAGCAGACAAAACAAGAAAATGACATATCTCATCGGTTTCATTCGTAAGTATTCCTCCTTTTGTGGTCTGTCTCGAAACGGGTTTGAAGAAATGGTTAAATCGTTGAATGGTTTTAACGACTTGGCCACTCAACCATTCGATCATTCGACGATTTGACCAAAATTCTAATTTAGGCTCACTAAGGCAATAGCTGTGCCATAATGATAAAAATTTAAATTTACTTATCTTTCAGCATGTTAAACGCAATCCCATAAGTGCTTGCAACAACCGCGGCACACATAACTGTAATAATTTGATAAATATATTACAAAATTGCAGTTTTTATTGGATTCTTATTCAAAACGTCAAGGGCAGGTCTGAAATGGCGCCGGGCGGCTGTTTCGATGGGATGCACCGCGTCTTTCGGCAATTTCGGCTGAGCGGTGGATGTTGAAAGATCGCGCCCGCTGATAACGCTATTGTAACCAGCGGACGCGACCGACATGTTTAGCTTCTAAAAAGATATACTTGCGGTAACCCCTCCGTAGACAAAACTCGATTCATTGCTATAGCTGGTGCTTTTAATCAGATTATCGGCCTCGTTTGTTAAAGGAAATGAATATGCGATCAAGGGTTTTACGGTAAAATATTTTGCAACGGGAATCGTCAACCCCACTGAAACAAGTCCGTTGTGAAAGTCCCTGTATTTATTGGTGGTGGGATTTAAGGCGTCGTCGACTTCAACGAAATCATCATCCTCGGAATAGTAGTACCCCGCGGAACCTGCCAAATCCAGGGTAATCTTTTTCATCAATTCAATCGAATGAGAAATACCCAGAGAAATATACCACGACGGCAGGTGAGCGATTTCACGATATACTGTCAGTGTTGGCGACAACAATGTATCAAGGCCGACGCTGAGATAAATCTCCTGGGAATCGTCGACGCCCTCCAGTCCGTAATAAATATATCCGACACCCAAGTTGACCATCCCAAAACTTTTGCCGTACGAAAGCGTCATGTCCGTCTCATTGAAATCTGAGTCATGGCGAGGGTCGTTATAAGCATGGGTATCCAGGTTACCCCAGAGATTTAAGCTGACATCTTTATAACCGACGGTGAGCGAGGGTTGAATGACAATGCTGTCTTTGCTGAGTTCATAACCCCGCCATATATACTGACTCAAAACGCCGATATCGGCGGACGCACTAGGTTTTGCTTCATCTGCCGCCCAAAGGTTAATAACACCAAAAATAAGCATTAAAAATCCAATCACAGTTACTGCCGTCAGCTGGATGATCCGATGTTTCATATAGGTTTCCTCCCGATATTAACCAACAATTTTGTATTGGACAACCTGTCATTGTTTAGGATTTAAAACAAATCGATGTTTCAGATAGGGTTAAATTCGAGAATTTTTACACGAAGAATTTAACCCTATCGAATACGACAAATGTCTAATAAGCTAAACGCTTATCATAACGTCGCTCTATGTCTGTTCCACCGGCTTGCGAAGCATTCTTTCAGAAGCGGTTTCTCCCTTGAGCGAGCCGCCGAACCCCCCTGCTGTTCCCATTCCGCCGGCATGTGAAACCTCAAAATCGGGATAGGCAGTGCCGCCGTGTTCGGCAAAGTCGAGTCCCTCAAGCTCCTCCTCCGGTGACACTCTCAGCCCAATGGTCACATCGATCAGCTTGAACAATAAAAATGCCGTGGGAAATACCCATAAAAAGCAGGCGCCAATTCCCAGAAGTTGGACACCGATAATTTTCATTGACGTACCGCCGATGTTGAATATGCCGGCTGACAGGGTTCCCCAGGCACCGCAGACGCCGTGAACAGAGATGGCGCCGACGGGGTCGTCGATCCGTATGCGATCGAAAAAAAGGACGGCCAGCACGACAATAACACCGGCAATGGCGCCGATAATGATCGCACTCAAAGGGGTTACGGTCGCACAGGGACTGGTAATGGCCACCAGACCGGCCAGGGCGCCGTTTAGCGTCATACCCGAATCGGGTTTGCCGAATTTAATCCATGCCGTCGTCATGGCCAGGATGGCACCGGCTGCAGCAGCCAGGTTGGTATTGACAAAAATCATGGCAATATCTTTGTTGGCGGCTGTCGTGGAACCGGGGTTGAAACCGAACCATCCCAGCCAGAGGATGAATACACCCAGGGCCGCCAGCGGTATGTTGTGCCCCAGGATCGGTTTGACCCTGCCGTCTTTCGTGTATTTGCCAATGCGCGGGCCCAATACGATGGTACCGGCCAAGGCGGCCCAGCCGCCCACCGAGTGGACCACTGTTGATCCGGCGAAATCGATAAAACCAAGGTGTTCAAGCCAGCCGCCGCCTTTGTAGAGACCGCCCCAGGCCCAACTCCCGAACACGGGATAGATCAACAAGGAGATAAAAACGCTGTAAATCAGGTATCCGATAAATTTCGTCCTTTCCGCCATGGCACCGGAGACGATGGTTGCCGCCGTGGCGGCAAATACCACCTGGAACATCCAGAACGCCAGCACCCAAGGGTCACCACCCGGCTTGAAGTCGCTCAAGAAAAACCCGGTGGTCCCAAACCAGCCGGTCTTGGAAACACCGAACATCAGGCCGAACCCAACGGCCCAGAAAGCTATAGACCCCATGGCAAAATCCATCAAATTTTTCATCATAATATTGATGGCGTTTTTGGCCCGGGTAAAACCGGTTTCCACCATAGCGAATCCGGCCTGCATGAAAAAAACCAGTGCCGCGGCAAGCAGCGTCCAAACGTAATCGGCATGGGTCTGGACCAAATCAATGGCTTCTTTGTTACTCAATACCGTCGGGACCTTGTCAGCGGCCCAGGCTCCGGTAACACCGCATAGAACAAGTAATCCAGAAATGATAAATTTTTTCATAACGCTTTTACTCCTTTTCTTCGAAATAAAAATTTTAAATTCATTATAATTTTGGATGTTAAATGGCATCTTCTCCTCTTTCTCCGGTTCGGATGCGAACCGCTTCACTCACCGGAAGAACAAAGATCTTTCCGTCACCGATCTTGCCGGTATTGGCTGAACTGGATATTGCTTCCACTACTTGACTCACCAGGGATGAATCGACAACCACATCGATTTTTATTTTGGGAACAAAATCGACCTGATATTCGGCACCGCGATAAATCTCCCTATGACCGCGCTGGCGCCCAAACCCCTTGACCTCGTTAACGGTCATGCCGTTTATACCGATTTTGTTCAGCGCATCTTTAACGTCATCTAATTTGAACGGTTTAATAATGGCTTCAATTTTGTTCATTTGAACAGGCTCCTTTTCCATTGAAATTTTGCTGTTTTCCTTCCCGGGATTTTGCTTGATTGCAGAGCAAGGAAAATGCCAAAGGTGGGAATAGCGGGCCATTAAAAGTCTATGTTATTGGATAAACAAGGAATTTTTTTTGATGAGTCAGGCAGGTTAGCATTAATCAAATAACATTAATGTAATTTGATTATATATTAAATACAATTATGTAATTATAAATCAAAACATGACAAATATGTAATTTATGTTTTATGAGGATCTGCCTATCTGAGGTGGGCTAAAATCATACCTGCGATGTTAACTTCGACTGGACCCCTTCCAGTGTTGATTCGGCCAGGAGCGTCCGGGTATATGCCGTGGCTTCGCTTACGCTGAGATGGACGATCTGGTTCTGAACGGAGCGCAAAAAATGCGGATCAACACTAAAGGTTCTAAGCCCTGCCCCAATAAAAAAGGGGATAAATTCGGGTTCATGTCCCATTTCACCGCATACCGTCACCTCAATTTGAGCTTTGACGGCTGCCTGAATGATGAGGTGCAGGGATCTGAGAAGGGCGGGATGGTGGGCCTGATAGTAGGCCGCCACTTTTTCATTGCTTCTGTCCACCGCCAGCATGTATTGAATAAGATCGTTGGTTCCGATGGAAAAAAAATCCGTTTCTTTGGCCAATTCATGAATAATACCCAACACCGCCGGTAGTTCGATCATCGCGCCGAGAGCAGGTGCGGGATGAAAGGGAAGATTCTGCCGTTCCAGATCAACTATGACTTCTTCTACTGCTTGACGAGCCTTGCGAAACTCATCAATGGCGGAGATCATCGGAAATACGATTTTTAACTTTCCGGCGCCGACGCCGGCACCGGCTCTTAAGATCGCCCTTAGCTGTTGGAGAAATACGTCCCGGTGGTGCAGTGAAAAACGGATCGACCTGAGACCCAGTTCCGGATTGGCCTCTTTTGTGCCTGCCAAATACGGCAGCAACTTTTCACCACCGATATCCAGCGTACGGATAGTAACTTCCCGGCCGCCCATTTCATCACACAGCCGTTTGTAGACCAAATACTGCTCCTCTTCGGAGGGAAGGTTGGATCGAACCAAAAAGGGGAATTCGGTTCGATACAGCCCGATTCCCTCGACGTTGAGATCTTTGGCCAGTTTTATTTCACTGAGCAGGTTGATATTGGCCAGCAGTTTAACCGTTTCGCCGTCGCGGGTTCTAGTTTGGGCAGATAGGGGATAGGTGGCCTTATCCTCAGCCTTTTGCGTATGGTTGCGGGTTTCAAAACGTTGGATAATTGTTTCAGAGGGCCTGGCGTAAATACTGCCGATATCCGCATCCAGGAGCATGGGCGTACCATCCGGAAGCTCCAGCAAATCGCTGCGTTCGGCAATCACCATGGGAATTTTCAAAGACCGGGCAATGATGGCGACGTGGGATGTCACCCCGCCGCTCACCAGAACTATTCCCTGGACATCTTCTGATGCCAACTTAAGCAAGTCAGATGGAAGAAGCTGCCCGACGATAACAATCCGGCCTTCAGCACGATCCGTGTCTTGTGATGCTTCTTTGCGAAGGTTTTTAAGCAGCCGCCGGGCCAGATCTTTGATGTCCTGGGCTTTCTCCCGGAGATAGGCGCTGGAAGCTGAAGAAAACAGCGTCATATAATGCTCGGCAACATCCCGAACCGCCCTGGGTACAGATACCCCTTGTTTGATTTTAGTCAGTATGGCATCCACAAAGCGGGAATCTTTGAGGATCATGAAGTGGGCTTCAAAAATTAGGGCCGCGCTCTCCGGCAAACGTTGGTCCAGACGATCCTGCAACTCCTTGAGCTGCTGTTTGGTGGTTTCCAGTGCTTTAAGAAAACCTTGGGCGGTACTCACGAACTCCGAATCAGGCCGATGAGATAATAAGGACTCTCGATCGGCTTTCAACACCATCGCAGGAGCATAGGCAAATCCGTTCGAAGCCGTTTTAGCTTTTATAAAGCGGAGTCTTTCCAGCAGATCGTCTTCCCGGAAGGGAACCGTCCGGTGGTTCTGGTCAATCATCAGACGGGCGTTTTCGATGGCTCCGGTTAACTGAGAAGCAATCGCCCGCAAGGCGATTACGTCGATTTCATCAAAATAACCGGGAAGTTCATGCTGCACGACCAGAACGCCGATTTTTTCATTTCCCCTGTGTATCGGGACTGCAAGAAACGATTCAAAGGGATCTTCGTCAGCCTCTTTAAAGTACTTGAAATCGGGATGGCGGCTGGCATGCTCTTCGCAAATGGGCTGCAGGGACTCAAAGGTTTTCCCCACAAGTCCTTCACCGGATTTCATTTTTACCCGGCCCGCTGCGGATGGGTTCAAACCCATTGTGGCCTGGAGCACCAAATTACGGGTGGTGTCATCATAAAGATAGATGGAGCCCACATCGGCATGAAGGTGGTGTGCCACCATCTCGACGGACTGCTGAAGGAATCCCTGAACATCGGCACTCCCAATGATGAGATTGGCCAACTCTCCGATATCGCACAGCAGATTTAGGTGATCTCTGTTCTTTGATTTCATCGTTGTATCGCTATTACGGCGGTATCGTTCAGGTTTGGATACGAACGCCCTATAATTTCTTAACGGTTGAACCGACCCATTTGTAAATCGGACATCCTGCTATTGGGAATGAACGCAATGAAATTTTTCATAAATTATTCTGAAAACCCGAATAAGTTTTTAAAAAAGACTCAAGATCTTTCCGCGCAAATTCCGCCGCATTCCATTTTTTTAAGGAGAGACAATTCCGATATTCGGGCTTAATGGTATATGTTTCGGCGTTGAATATTTTTCCCTTTTCCGTTTCCGCCAAGATCGGAGTTCGCTGATACAGGTCGCCCTCGAATGCGTCCAACCACTCAAGCGACAGTTCATCCACATCCAAGTAGACGATGCCTTCGGTGACCGCCTCCGGTGACGGAATAATTCCCGGATAAGATTCTCCTTTGACCGTATAACGGGCATATCCGCTGATTACCGCGTCGACAAAACGAAATTGGCAGGCCGTAACAGCATACATTACAGAAGAAATCATCAACGTGCCGTAGACAAAGAGGTTCATTCCGGGATCTCCTTAAGGTTTATATACGCTTTCTCATTTATTACATTTTTGTTTCCGGTAAGGCTATTTTGTTCATGTACGGCAGCCCAAAAGATATGCCCGGAGAAAAACCGGTTCTATTGTAATATAATTCCCGGCAAAATGGTAAAATATTATTCGATAAATTGTGAATCGAAAAAACAACAGCCCACTGATACATCAGCGGGCTGTTGCAGGCGTGGAGGTAATTATATGTCGAAATACAGGAAAAATTCGTGGGGATGCGGCCGGAGTTTCACGTCATTGACCTCGTTTTCCGTCTTGTATTCGATCCACATGTCAATAACATCCTGGGTAAAAACATCGCCCTTCAACAGGAATGCGTGGTCTGCCTTTAATGCAGCCAATGCCTCTTCCAGAGATCCCGGTGCGGTTGGAATTTCCGCCAGTTCCTCGGGGGGAAGACCGTAGATGTCCTTATCTAGCGGTTCGCCCGGATCGATTTTGTTTTCGATACCGTCGATCACGGCCATCAGAATGGCGGAAAACGCCATGTACCCGTTACATGAGGGGTCCGGCGTCCTGAACTCGAGACGTTTGGCTTTTGGCGAAGAAAAGTACATGGGAATCCGAATGGCCGCACTCCGGTTCCGGCTGGAATATGCCAGGTTCACCGGGGCTTCAAAGCCGGGTACCAAGCGCTTGTAAGAGTTGGTGGTCGGATTGGTAATGGCGCACAGTGCAGAGCAGTGTTTCAGTATCCCGCCGATGGCATACAGGGCTTCCTGAGACACGCCGGCATATTTGTCACCGGCAAAGAGGTTCTGATCTCCTCTCCAGATGCTGCAATGGGTATGCATTCCGGTCCCGTTGTCGTTGTACAGCGGCTTCGGCATAAACGTCACCGTATGACCGTATTTGTAGGCCACATTTTTCAGCACATATTTAAACCATACAAGCTGATCCCCCATTACCACCAGCGGTTTAAACCGCATGTCGATTTCGGCCTGGCCCGCGGTGGCCACTTCATGATGCTGGGCTTCGACCGCGATGCCTAGCTGCTCTAACGTCAAGAGCATTTCGGTACGGAGATTCTGAAGCTTGTCCATGGGCGGCACCGGAAAATAACCTTGCTTGTGCCTGGGCTTGTACCCCAGATTGGGACACTCTTCCCGCCCGCTGTTCCAGATACCTTCAATGGAATCGATGGCATAAAATGCGTGGTTGTTTTCGGATGCAAAACGGATGTCGTCAAAGATGAAGAATTCGGCTTCCGGTCCGAAATAGGCCACATCGCCGATTCCGGTGCTCTTGAGATATGCTTCCGCCTTTTTCGCAATATTTCGCGGATCCCGGGAATACGCCTCGTGGGTAATGGGATCGATAATGTTGCCGATCAAAACCAGGGTCGGCACGTCAAAGAAAGGGTCGATTTGTGCGGTGGCCGCGTCCGGAACCACCAGCATGTCGCTGGCGTGGATGGGCTGCCATCCACGGATGCTGGAGCCGTCAAATCCGAAACCATCCTCGAAGCTCGATTCTTCCAGTTCGCTGATAGGCACCGTAAAGTGCTGCCATAATCCCGGAAAATCCATAAAACGAAGATCAACCACTTTAACATTATTCTCTTTTGCAAATTTCAATACTTCTTTAGGTGACATAAAAAATCCTCCTTATAAAATGTTTGTAGTATTAGGTATGCATTGAGTTATCCCCGGGTATCGGGGTATACGAGCCCGTATCCATGCTCTCCATGCAAAGACTGATCAAGTCCTTCGATTTCCTTTTGCACGTCGATACGAAAGCCGATGGTCTTTTCAACGGCAAAGACGATGGCAACCGTCCCGATGACCGCCAGCCCAATGGTCGCTCCCAATCCCAGCAACTGAATGCTGAGCTGGTTAAAAACCGACCAGGCGCCATTGGCGGATGCCGACGCACTTTGCATCCAGCTGCCTCGGATAAAGAAGCTCAGCATCACAACCCCCAGTCCGCTTCCGACGCCGTGTATCCCGAAACAGTCCAGGCTGTCGTCATAACCCAATTTTATTTTGGCGTTCAGCGCAAAGTAGCAGACTATCGAAGACAGCGATCCCAGAATAAGGGCACCATATGGCTTGACAACGCCTGCTGCCGGCGTTATGGCGACAAGTCCCGCCAAAATGCCGGATGCGAATCCCAATGAGGTTGTCTTGCGAAAAACGATGGCTTCTATGATAATCCATGTCAATGCGCCGCTGGCGGCGGATATTTGCGTCATGGTTAAGGCACGGGCGGTTTCCAGTCCGCTTTGCACCGTGGAACCGGCATTGAAGCCGAACCAACCCACCCACAAAAGACCGGCGCCCATGAGCGTCATGACAAGGTTGTTCGGATTCATTGCCGTTTTTGGATAACCATGCCGCGGGCCGAGCATCAGCGCCACAATCAGAGCACTAAACCCCGCAGAAACATGGATCACGAGACCGCCGGCGAGATCAATAACCCCTGAAGCACCGGCATTAAAGAGCCATCCGTCCGGAGCCCAAACCCAGTGACACAACGGACAATAAACAAATAAAAACCATAAAACGATAAACAGAATATAACCCCGAAAATAGACGCGTTCCGCCAGTGCACCGCTGATCAGGGCCGGCGTGATGATTGCGAATTTGCCCTGAAACATTGCCAGCACATACACCGGTATGCCGTTGGATACCGCGTTGTCTATCCCGTTTAAAAAAAAATAATCGCTTTTCCAGCCGACAACGCCTCCCAGAATACTCTTTCCGAAGGCCAGAGAATATCCGCAGACCATCCAGAGAACGCCGATCACGGCCATAGCGACGAAGCTGTGCATCATGGTGCCCAAAACATTTTTGGTCCTTACCAGGCCGCCGTAAAACATCGCCAGCCCCGGAACCATTAACAGAACCAATGCCGTTGCGGTCAACATCCAGGCGGTGGTTCCGGAATCTATCGCCCCATTTCCGGCTGCAAACGCCATTTTAGGCATTACGAATAAAGCATTGGCTGTGAATACAGTAATCGTCGGTTTTATTTTCATCCATCTTCCTTTGACCCTAAATTCTCATTAAACACTTCAGCAACCTATATGGCATCTTCTCCTTTTTCTCCGGTACGCACACGGATGACTTCTTCCATGGGCAGAATGAAAATTTTGCCGTCCCCGATTTTCCCGGTGTATGCGGCCTTCTGTATGGTCTCCATCACCTGTTGGACCCTATCGGCTTGAACGATGATCTCGATCTTTATCTTGGGTATAAAGTCCACGACATATTCAGCGCCCCGGTAAATCTCTTTATGCCCTTTCTGGCGGCCGTATCCTTTGACTTCGGAAATCGTCATCCCCTGAATCCCGATTTCATTGAGGGCCTCTTTAACATCATCCAACTTGAACGGCTTGATGATCGCCTCTACTTTTTTCATATTGTTCCTCCTTGTTTCGTTAAGCCATGGGAGGGGCCGGTCAAATATCTCACCAGCCCAAACACATATCTTATTGTACCCAATAACAAATAACAGATCACTTCCGGTTGAACGTCTTCCCTTAACCGCGGTTTCAATGATCTTGATGTGAACTGCAAAAACCCGGCAGAATTTCTTCCACGGCTTTTTTAATCATCCTCTCCTGGTCCGGCGAATCGACCTTTTGTCCGTCAAAATCCCTGACATAGAACACATCCACAACCTGGTCCACCTTTGTGGCGATCTTGGCCACCCAAATATCGAGTCCACATCTGAAAATTGCATCGGTGATCATGTACAGAAGCCCCGGGAAATCATACGTAAATACTTCTACAATGGTAAAAAAGCTCGAGCTTTCATTGTCCACATTGATTTGATGCGGTCTGCTGTTTATCCGTCGTTTTTCGGGCTCATAGACCGATATTTTTTCTTTTAACGCCTTTTTTAAATCCAAATCACCGGACAGCGCTGCCTGGAGGTGGGTCCTGGCCTTTTGCCATCTTTGTTCTTCAAAAATCTGATCCGCGGGCGGGGTGACTTCAAAAATGTCCAAGGCAATATCATTTCGCCACGTAAAGATCTGTGCATCAAGAATATCGAGTCCGTTGAGCGTGAATGTTCCGGCAATCTTTGAAAAAAGACCCGGTCGGTCCTTTGCGCAAATGGTGACCGTCCGGGTATTGGAATCCAGCGTTTTGGAAATGTTCCAGACAAAGGCATCTGTTCCGAAATTTTTATATAGCTCGATATGCTCCATGATACTTGCGGAAGGCATATAGAGAAGATAGCGCGGAGACATGAAACTGAAAAGCGTCTCCATATCCTCGGTTGCATGACGCGGTATTGCGAAACCAAGGACCTCGGCTTTTTTCTTCTCAATAGCTTCTACGGCTTCTCTGGATGCGAGTTCTCCTTTCTCCAGGATTTTTGAAATTTTAAAGAAAAGGTCTCTTAACAGCGCAGCGGTCCATTCACTCCAAGCTTTCGGTCCGGTGGCCATGCAATCCGCGACCGTTAACAGCAAAAGCATTTTTAGCTGATCCACATCTTTTATCTTTGTGGCACACGAAACTGCCGTCTCTTCATCATTGAGATCTCTTCGAGTGGCGGTTTTAACCAACAAAAGATGCTCTTTGATTAAAAAAGAGACCGTTTCGACATCTTCGGCGCCATAACCTTTCTTTTGCAGTATTGACCCTGCGATCTCAGCGCCGCTGATGGAATGGCTTACTCCGGTTCGTCCTTTGCCGATATCGTGCAGCAGCGCGGCCCACAGCAATAGGCTGCGTTTTTTAATTCCTTTGTAAAGGTCATTGTATAATGGGTATTTTGACTTTCCTTCAGATGTGCCGAAAACCTTAATATGCTGAACTGTTCGTAACAGATGGCGGTCCACCGGATAAAGATGGTATTCATCATACTGGATCCTATTGGTAACTTCTCTAAAGTCAGGAATAAATCGGATCAAAAATCCGGTATTCAACATTTCGTTAAGCACATTAAACGTCGATACCGGTTGAACTAAAATACGTTCAAATGATTCAAGTTGTTTCACTGAAGAAGAAAACTCCTCGTCGACAAGATAGGAGAATTCCCTGATCAGTCTTTTCGCCTCGGCACTTAACGGGATGTTTAAGACAGCGCTTTCTTCAAATATCTTCATTAAAAGACTTGAATCATCCAATATATTTTCAGATGAAACAAAATTGAGCATCCCATTTTCCGTGATTTCAATACCGGTCACACAACTGGGTCCTGCGGTTTTGCTCCTTGATTTAAGATTTTTTGACAACCCCAGTTCATACAGAAGCATCAAGTGCTGTTGTTTTAAAAATTCCATATGGCCGTGGAGTTTACTCAAAAATCTTTCCACGGGCTGCTGACCGTTCGCTGTTTCAAATTTAAGGGTATGGGCCATCTTAATCTGATATTCGAAATAGAGTTGATCACATTTTCTGTCGGACAGATGATGCAGACAATTTCTGACATTGCCGATGAAATGAACCGCTTTTTTTAAGGACTGAAATTCATCATGAGACAAAAACCCGTAATACTCAAAATCTCTGAACTGTCTGAGATTCGAATTCAGCTTGGTAATCCAGAGCATGGTGTGATAATCTCTTAATCCGCCTTGTCCCTCCTTGAGATTGGGTTCAAGCAAAAATGCGGAATCACCGAACAATTCATGCCGCAGCCGGCTGTTTTCTACCAGTTTTTTAATAATCTTCCGTGAATGTCTGCGGGCGATCTTGTTGCGGAGCTGCTCCATCAGTGCGGAATACAAATAAGACATGCCGCATATCAGGCGGGCATCCAGAACCGAGGTGAGCACTTCGAAATCGTTTCCGGCCAGTTTGACACACTCTTTTAAGGATCGTGTGGCGTAACCGACCTCAAGACCGATGTCCCACAAGGGATAGACCACTTCCTGGATAAGATTGGACGCCTCATCCGGCACGTATTTTTCAAAAAGAAAAAGAAGATCCACATCCGAATGGATGAACTGTTCCCTCCGCCCGTACCCTCCCAGCGCAATAATGGCATAGGGATTCTTTTCCATGCCCATTTTGGGGCCGATCATTGAGTTTTCGAAACTTTCAAAAAAATAATCATCAAGAATTTGAGCATGCTCGTTTATAAAGTCCGGCGATTTTCTTTTTAAAAAATCGGAAATCAGATGGGCGCTCTTTTCCCGAAGCTGCTCCGCCGCGGGCACAAATTTCATCGTTTTCGCATGGGTAAGCATTATTTCAATTCTGGCCGTTTTAGCGTTTTATAAAATAGATAACCGCAAACGGACACCAATGAACATAAATATTATTTTTTTTAATTTGTGCGTATTCATGTTCATCCGCGGTTTCCCCTATCCTATTTTCTCTTTCCTGTTTCTCAGTAGACCGGTGTTAAGTATACTTCTGATAGCAACAGTTGTGCCACAAAATATAATATGCATAACCATTTGTTAACAATCATATTTATTGGTCAAAAACTGAACCTGAACAAAATGAACGGCTACAATTTTGTTAAAATCAAGCCCGATTAATTACAAAAATGTAATTCTCATTCATTTCCCATGACATCATTCCAGATCTGTTCCACATTTTCTCGCAAACCTCGAAATTTGTTTTCAGGGACTTTGGCGGGTTTCTCTTGAAGACTCAGCTGGTGTATTGCGGATCGAAAGGTCAGATAGGCAACCTTTAAAATATAGGCGACATGGTCGTTGATGATATGGGTCTCTCTCAACGTTTCAAGGAGTCTTACAATATCGGTCCATTTTATGAGTTCCTTGTACTCATAAGATTTTAAAAGCACCAAATACTGGACAATAAACTCAATATCAACGATCCCTCCGTCATCCTGTTTGAGATCGAAAATGTCGGGATCTGCTTTTGAGTATTCTTTACGCATCCGCTCTCGCATGTCGACGACCTCTCGTTGCAGTTGGGCTTTGATCCTTGGCCGCGCAAGGATATCACTCCGAATCTCGTTAAAGCGTTTGGACATGTTGATATCCCCGGTAATAGGTCTTGCTTTGATCAGGGCCTGATGTTCCCATGTCCAGGCGTTGTTGATCTGATACTCATAAAAAGCGTCAATATGGCTTACCAAAATACCCGAGCTGCCGCTGGGTCTGAGACGCATATCCGGCTCGTAGAGTTTTCCGACAGCGGTGTGGGTGGTTAAAATATGGATCACCCGTTGCCCCAGACGGGCGAAAAACTGGTGATTATCGATGGGAAGCCTGCCGCCGCAGGTGTGCCCTTGGATCCCGGCGTGAAGAAAAACCATATCCAGATCGGATCCGTAACCGAGTTCAATCCCGCCCAGCTTTCCATAAGCAATCACTGAAAACCCCGTGTCGATATCCATGCCGTCCATTTGACAAGTGGGTGTACCGTGCTTTTCAACCAGGTGTTCCCAAGACAGCTTAACGACTTCATTGAGCACCGTCTCGGCGATGTCGGTGAGATAATCGCTGGTTCGCATCAGCGTCAAGGCGCCGGTGACATCGGCAGCAGCCACCCGCAGCGTATTCACCTGTTTAAAAACGCACAATTCCTGAATCTGGTTCTCAAGACCCTGATCTGCCACTGCATCGAGCCGCTTGCGAATTTCTGTGACAATCTCCGATTTTTCCGGCGGACGATACAGTGTCCGGGGGTCCAGAAGTTCGTCCAGAAGTATCGGATGGCGGGATAAAAAAGAGACAATCCATGAACTGGCACCGGCCAGTTTCACCATGTGGACAACAGCCGTCGGATTTTCCAGAAGGAGTGCCAGATAGTTGGTGCGTTGTTCGATGGTTTTAATCAGATCTACAATTCGATTGAGTACAACTATCGGTTGTCCGGATCGCCCGATTTCTTTGAGAATCAAGGGTACCAGCCTGTCAAGACGATGGCGACCTTCGCTGCTGAGCGATCGCGTTGCCGGATGGCTTCGAAGATGATCCAATAACCCCACGACCTCATCGGAGCTGTCATACCCCGCCGTCTGAAGTGTGATTCGGCAGCTTTTATCATCTAAAAGGTTTTCCCATATCGCCTCCAAAGCCGTGTCCATCTCTTGCTTCCGATCATCGGTTTGCTTGGGGTCTTTGGCCTCCAACAATTTATTGAAATGATAGTGAACACTGTTTCTTTGTTGTTCAAGAAGATCGTCGAAGGATTCAAACGTATCGAATCCCATGGATGCCGCCAAGCGTTCTCTTGCATGGGGATCGGATGGAACCAGATGCGTTTGCTGATCTGAAAATTCCTGGAGTCGGTGCTCCACCGTTCTCAAAAACCGGTATGCACCCATGAGATCATCACAAACACGGCGGGGAATATAATTTTCAGCGGCCAATGCGTTCAGTGCTTTTTGTATGCCGCGTTCCTGAAGGGAGGGGGTCACGCCCCCCCGTATGAGCTGGAATACCTGGCCGAAAAACTCGACTTCACGGATGCCCCCCGGGCCGAGCTTAATATTGCTTGCCATCCCTTTGCGTTTCACTTCAAGTGAAATCTTTTGTTTCATCTTTCTCAAGGATTCAAACGCGCCGAAATCGAGGTATCTGCGATAAACAAAGGGCTTGAGCCTTTCCAAAAGCCGTGAGCCGGCATTTTGATCACCGGAAATCACCCGGGCTTTGATCCAGGCATACCGTTCCCATTCCCGTCCCTGCTGCTGGTAATAGGCTTCCATGGCATCAAAGCTCATGACCACCGGCCCGCTTTCCCCAAAGGGCCTGAGATCCACATCTACCCGAAATACGATGCCTTCCTGGGT